>JAGOHK010000218.1 GCA_017996175.1 Leptospiraceae bacterium | reverse complement strand
TTTAAAAATCTGGAAGAAAAATGTTTGCAAATTTATAAAGAAATTCCCTTTTTACTCAGTGTCTCTGTGGCTAAAATTTCTTTCATTGTATTATCAAAACTTCAAACTATAACCAACAGTAAAATGAAAACTCTGTTAATAACAATCATTACACTACTCACTGTAATAAATTGCAAAGGAAAAAAAGACGACATTTCCTTTGAGCCTAAAGACAAATATGATGAAGCCATTGTAAATTGGGTCGAAATTTTTCAGCCATCCGTTCTAAATAAAAAAGAGCGATTAGATGAACTTTTATGGTTTAAAAATACTGCGCAGGAATTTCGAGGAAAGAAAATTAAGACTGTAGCGGAAAATATTGATACACACTATTGGGAAAGTCGTGTGCTTGCCCGCGCCTTTTATGAAATAACAGGAATCGAAGTGGAGCATGAAATCATTGGGGAAGGTGATGTTGTTGTTCGCATCATGGATCAAATTGAAAACGATAAACTTTGGTATGATGCTTATGTAAATGATGCTGATATGGTGGGAACTCACCTTAGGACGCAAGGTGTTGTGGTATTAAGTGATTACATAAAAAACGAAGGCAAAGAGTATACAAATCCTCGATTAGACTTAGAAGATTTTTTGAATTTAGAATTTGGACAGGATTATGATGGGAATCAATTACAACTTCCCGATCAACAGTTCGCGAATCTCTATTGGTTTAGATATGACTGGTTTACGAGAGAAGATATTAAAAAACAATTCAAAGAAAAATACAAATATGAATTGGGAGTTCCCTTAAACTGGGCGGCTTACGAAGATATTGCGGAATTTTTTACGAATACTCCAATTGACGGGAAAAAAGTTTATGGACATTCCGATTACGGTCAACCTGGAGCTTCCTTAGGTTGGAGATTTACTGATGCTTGGCTGTCTATTGCTGGTGTGGGTGACAAGGGTTTGCCCAATGGTCTTCCTGTAGACGAATGGGGAATTCGAGTAGAGAACAAAGTCCCTGTTGGATCATCTGTATCACGTGGCGGAGAATTGAATGGACCAGCAGCAGTTTATGCTTTAACCAAATACATTGACTGGATGAAAAAGTATTCCCCGTCTAACGCATTTGAGCTAGATTGGGCAACACATGGACCGACTGCCTCTGAAGGTAACGTTGCACAACAGATTTTTATGTATATAACATGGTTATCGGATGCAAGATTTCATAGTGCTGATAGTCCAGTATGCGATAAGTATGGAAAACCTAAATGGAGAGTTGCACCAACTCCGCATGGAAAATACTGGGAAAAAGGGATGAAAGTGGGTTATCAAGATGCTGGAAGCTGGACGATCCCAAAAAATGTTCCAGAAGACAGAAAGAAAATGGCATGGCTCTGGGCACAGTTTGCGGTTTCCAAGACAGTTGATCTAAAGAAATTTTCTATAGGCGGTACACCTATTCGAAAATCTACGATTAACTCCGATTATCTTTCTGAAAGATTAGATGATTACGGTGGGCTAATAGAATTTTACCGCTCTCGAGATGAAAAAGCATGGACAGATAGTGGTCCTAACGTTCCTTATTACTCTGGTCTATCCTCGCTTTGGTGGAAAAATGTTGCGAAGGCAATAACGGGAGAATTTACACCTCAGCAGGCGATGGATAATTTGGCAGAAGAGCAAGATGAGCTTATGTCAAAAGTAAAATTAAAGGCTTATGCACCAAAACTAAATCCTAAAAAAGATCCGAGCTATTGGTTTGCTCAACCTGGATCCCCGAGACCTGAAATAAAAGACAGGGAAGAGCCTAAGACTATCGCCTATGAAGAACTTCTGAAACAATGGACTAAGGAAGGGAAATAATGAAGAACCAAAATACTAAGACAAATATCTTTTCGATAAATACGCTTACTCAACTCTCTCTTCGTAAAAAAGTGAATTTTTTAGGAGTATTCATTATTCTCCTCTTTTCGGTAATTCTTTTTGTCAAAGTTTTACCTCTTTTGGAAACAGGAAAATTAGAAGAACGGAGAGGAAAGCTACGAGCAGTAGTAAACTCAGTAGCTTCTTTGGTGGATCATTATGAAAGAGGTTTGAGAAAGCAGTCATGGAAAACAGACCCGTCCCAGCCTAAAACAATAGAAGAAGCAAAAGAACTTATTATTAAAAATCTCCGCTACATGAGATATGACAAAACAGAATATTTCTTTATTCTAGATGGAAAAGGAAAGATGGTTATGCATCCACTCAAGCCTGAACTTGAGGGTCAATATATGATGGACACAAAAGGTCCTAAGGGAGAGCCTATCTTTCACGATTTAGTTTTAAATTCACAGAGAGATTCAGAGGCTTTTGTGAGTTATATTTGGCAATCTAAGTATAGCCCACTTATCTTTGAACCTCAGACATCCTATGCAAGGTACTACTGGGCATGGGATTGGATAATCTGCTCTGGTGTTTATACACAAGATATTTTAGATTCCATGAAAGAAATTAATTATTTATCTGCGGGTTACGTAGTAATAACCTCGGCGATTACTATTTTTATTTTATTTATATTTGTATATCTAAACTTATCCAAACCTCTCATGAACCTCTTGAAAGGTATTGAAGAAATCAAAAAGGACAATCTAGATCACAAAGTAGAAGCGCACTACGACGATGAGTTAGGTCATATTACCCGACAGTTCAATACTATGATTGAAAATAGAAAACAAAGTCAGGAAGAACTGATCCAATTAAATGCCTCATTGGAAACAAAAGTAATCCAAAGAACTGCGGAACTTTCAGAGACTCTAGAACAAGTACAAGAACTAAAAGTAAAACAAGATGGAGATTATTTTTTAACATCTCTTCTATTGACTCCACTGCAATCCAAAGGAGAGTTAGATGAAAAAAATATCAAATCTGACTTTCTTATCAAGCAGTTCAAACAATTCACCTTTAGAAAATGGGAAGCAGAATTGGGTGGCGATATTTGTATTACTGATAATATAAAATTAAACAATCGAAATTATTTATTTTTTGTAAATGCAGATGCAATGGGAAAATCGATTCAAGGCGCCGGCGGCGCTTTGATTTTTGGAACCTCCGTAAAAGCAGCCCTCATTCGAAATAAGTTAGGAAAATCTCTTTCTAATCAACCAGAGGTTTGGTTGAAAAATTTGTATTATGATTTGGATGAACTTTTTACAACATTTGACGGGACTATGTTAATCTCGGCTGTTATGGGGCTCATTGATGAAGAGACAGGAATTGTGTATTTTCTAAATGCAGAACACCCCTGGCCTGTGCTTTATCGAGATGGCAAGGCTTCTTTCATTCAAGCTGACAATCATTTAACCAAACTTGGAACTCCTGAAAAAGAATTTAACCGAGTGCAAGTATTGCTCTTCGAACTTAAAAATGGAGACATTTTTATAGCTGGCTCTGATGGAAGAGATGACATCATATTAAATGGTTCAGAGGACGTGAACCATGATGAAACTCTATTTCTAAAAATTGTCGAACATGCTGATGCAAATATTGAAAAGATTGTAGAGGAAATCAGAAAAATTGGAAAACTTAAAGATGATTTATCTTTACTTGCCATTCAATTCGATGCAAAAAATAAACTAGACCC
>JAGOHK010000217.1 GCA_017996175.1 Leptospiraceae bacterium | reverse complement strand
TAATTGATTGAGAAATTTCTGTAATCGAAGTTACACTATCATTAATTTTTTCGGAGAGAGTTTCGAATGTTTGATTAATCTGGGTCGAAGAAGTAGAGAGTTCACTTGCGGATGACGCAAGATCAATACTAGAACTCTTAATCCGAGTAATCGTTTCGGTTAGATTTCGATTCATGGTGCTAAATGCTTTTCCGAGTTTGCCTTCAATTTCTTTTTTTAGAGTTTCATCGGCTAATTCTCCGTTTGCGATGAGAGTCGCTTGTGTAAGTAGACTACTCAAACTTTGTGTCATCTTGAAAAATTCTTTTCCTAAGTCACCTTCGAGTGCAAATTGAAGTGTAGCATCATCTAAGTCTCCTTTGGCAATGATACTAGCTTGTTCGGCGAGTGCTTTTTGATTTAAAATCATTTTGCGAAATCGTTTTCCTAACTCTCCCTCTATTTGTGTATTGAATATAGGATTAGAAAGATCTCCCTTGGCAAGGAAGTCAGCCTGTTCTCCTAGTGAGATAAGATTTTTTTTCATCTTGTCAAATTCAATTCCGAGTTGTCCTGGAAGAATTGTATCTAGTTCTTTGTTTTTTAAATCCCCTTTCGCAAGAACCTGCGCTTGTGTTAGGAAAAGTTTTAGATTTGATACACTATCATTAAAGTCTATTGAAATAAGACCTAGGTCATCTGTATATTGTAAGGGCATGGAATAAGATAAATTACCCGCTACTAATTCCTTAAATCCATTTTGCAGGTATGCAATATTCTTACGAATGGAAATTGCTAATAAATAGGATGTATTCAAACTTACGACTAATGACTGTATACCTATGAGAGAAATCAAAATATCCTTGTATGGATCTGTTTGGTCTGCGACAGAGCCGGAAAAATAAATTACAAGCAAAGCACCTACAGGAAGAAATACAATTGCAATACTCCCGAGTGCGATTTTCTGAAATAAAGTTAAACTTTTTACATTTTCTTTTACTATCGGAATAGGTTTTATTTCAGGGGCTAATAATACTTTTGCGAGAAATTCTTCGGCTATACAAAGATGTGTTACGTAATTGACGGGAGCAAGAAACAGAAAAACTAAAAGATAAAGTAGCGCATGGTATAGAGAAAAGGAAGTTAGATAAAAATAAGTAGTTCCGGCAATTCCAAGTCCTACAAACCATTGAAAAAAGACGATATACCCACAGTACATCGGAAATTTAAGTAACTTCAATTTTGATTCTGAGTTTTGGTTTTTCAAAACAGATTCAGACAGAGAATTAAATAATTTGATCCTCACAACAGGCGTTGTTAGTAAGGTGAAAACTATCGCAGCGCAGGCAGAAATCAAAAAAAAGTAAAACTTTTCATGGTATGCTTTTTGCGTTAAAATCAAAAAAAACACAGATAGCGGGACGGCAGCTAAATAGGTTGTAAGCTCCATTTGGATTTGCATTTTCCTAAGCTCTTTTTTAATTGAAGTTTCCAATATTTGTCTCCAAGGATAAAATTCAGTAAATTCGACCTAGTTTTTAGTACTAAGAGAGTTCACTTTATTTTCAATCAAAAATCCTTTAGGAAATAAAAAAAGCTTTTCTTAGCTATCTATTTTAGAAAAAGTAATCTTACCTTATGGGAACATTAGACAAATTAAAGGATTTTAAAATCAATGGAATATACCAGTATAGTCATTTAACAGGGGAGAGTATTGGGATTTGAATAAAATATAGAATTGGGTTTCTGGAGAATAGAAATGGATATTACAAATATATATTTTAAATGGTTTCGAAAAATAGCAAATAGATAATTTTATTATGGAAATAGAAAAAAGAGTTTTAGTCGTAGAAGATGATTTGAGATCAGCAAGTGTTCTAAAAGAGATACTTGAAATTTCTGGATACAAAGTTACCATTGCGGATAATGGCAAATTAGGTCTAGAGACCTATCTCGCTGATCCATTTCCAATTGTAATCTCCGATCTTGAAATGCCACTAATGGGTGGGAAGGAATTGGTTAGTAAATTAAGAGAAGTGGAAAATCCTCCTTTGGTGATAATCGAAACAGCCCATAATGAAACCGAGACTGTAATCGATATTATGCGATTAGGTGTTTATGATTATTTAGTTAAACCGATTCAGTTAAATGAACTACTTATAAAAGTTAATAGGGCATTTGAGTATTTTGAAACAAAACAAACAAAACTTGCATTAGAAAAAGAAAGATATATTCGGATGCAAGAAGAAATTGATTGGTTGAAATGGATTGGAGAAAATTCCGGCAACGCGGGAGTAAACGCAAAATCGAAAGAGCAAGCTCTATTCTATAATTTAAAATCTTCTATCGTTCAAGGAGCTGGGTTTGGTGTACTTGTGAGCCTACTCGATATTATGGCAAAATCCTCCAAGAGAGAAGGGAATAATTATTTAGTTAGCTCTGAACTCATGGAAGAGGTAATAACAAATAACTTAGTCGCAAAAAATATTATAAAATCTTTCACTGATATAAATAAAATTCTAAATGATGAAATCAAGTTAGAAATTGTTACAGTTGATAAAATATATGAACTTATCAATTCAGAGATTCATAATTTAGAAAAGTATTCTTCCCTAAAAAAACAAAAGGTATTAATTGACCAGCCTAAACCTAGGTTTGGTTTATTCGCAATGCATATTAATTTAGATTTTTTCAAAAGAGTAATTCGAGAAATACTAATCAATGCAATGAAATTTTCTCCCGCAGATGCAAAGATTACCTTGTTATTAAATATTGAAGAAGATCAATGTTTAGTTATTCAAATTATGAATCCGGCTGTAGAGGATAACAAGAAGAGAATTGGAATTCCAATGGAATATGAAAATTTAGTATTCGAACCTTTTTTTAGAATGAATCAATTCCTCAATTCTGGGTTCGATACTTTAGACATCGGAATGGGGCTAACAATGGTTAGGCACGTTATTAAAAAACATAACGGAGAAGCCTCAATCTTTAATATTAAGGACTATCGAGATTTTTCAAACTCGAAATTTCAAGTAAACATTAAAATTAAACTTCCTGTTAATTTAAAATAAGCTCTCTTGTTTATGTTCTAACTTTGCGACATACTCTAAGTATTCGCTCATCTTAAATTTCTTTTTAGTTGAATCAGATGACATATAACGCAAATTTCCATGTACATTTCGTTCCGGAAACCAAGGTCTGTCAAATAACCCAAAACACCAAAGGATTCCGGTATAGGAATTTGGATTTCGTCCATCATAGGCATACTTATTGTTAAACTCTTCCAATGTTTCAAATGCTTCTTTGTAAGTCTTTGACCATTCGATTACCTTTTTTCCCCAGAGCATTCGCATATAATTATGCATTCTCCCTGTGATGACTAGCTCTTTCTGAGCAGCATTCCAAAGCGGATCATGTGTTTTTGCCGCTTCAAATTCTTTTCGAGTATAGAGATAATCCCTCTTATCCTTAGAATGAGAGACAAGAATTTTTTGAATCCATTCAGGAAGAACACGTAAATCTTTATGAAATTCTTTTTTTTTCCAGAAGAGTAAATACCCAATATCGCGCCAAGTAAGAAGTTCATCGAAATAAGAATTAAGACTTAGGTTTTTTCCGAAAAATAAATCTTTGTCTCCTTTCGCATCCATGTTTAGTTTATCAGGTGCCCAAGTTTCTTTCGAGTTTATATTCAGACAACGGGTAATAAT
>JAGOHK010000130.1 GCA_017996175.1 Leptospiraceae bacterium | reverse complement strand
GCCTTAACCCAGCCATCCATTAATAAAAAATTACTATACAAAAATATACTATTATTAATAATTGAAAGAATGAAGACATATCTCATTACTTTTGTAATTCACAATTCGAGGCGTTCTTATCGGATGAAGAGGTTGGGAATTTATACCGATCAGGCAATGTTTTTTTCGAATGAGGAAAGAGGTTTAGTCAAGAAAATATTGTTGAGTATCTTAGAAGAATTTAAAGAGACTGTACAGGGGATGGCAATCAATGTTTTGAAGGATCATGTACATTTAGTAGCTCGTTTACAACCAGAAGAACTTTCCGACTTTGTTCGGAAGCTAAAAGGCAAATCCACTCATCTTTATAAAAAGCACTATCATATCACAAAAGAATTTCATCTCTGGGCAAGAAAATTCAATCGTCGCTTAATCGAGAATACAGATAGCGAAATCAGAGCAATTCACTATGTTGAAAACAATCACCTGAAACACAAACAAGATAAGGTATAAAAACTTAAATAGAGGTTTTGGTTGGGTTGACTGTGGGTCAACCAACCTGTCCAGTGGGTCGGCGACCCACTGGACAGCGGGTTGCAACCCGCTGTCTAACTACCAACCCACTGCACTAGGAATTACACCTCGTAGTTTTGTTGTGGTTTATTGAAATTCAGACAGTCAAAAAAATCTTGTTACCCAAGGTCATTCTCCCTTGACGCGTGAAAATCCAATGCAAAACTGTAACCATGAAACCGCTTCCGATAGGAATTCAAACCTTCCAAAAACTAACAGAAGGAAATTATCTATACATAGACAAGACACAACATATATACCAGATGATCAAAAATCCTTCTGGTGCTTACTTTCTATCTCGCCCGCGCAGATTTGGAAAAAGTTTGACTCTTTCTACTCTGGAAGAAATTTTTCTCGGAAACAAAGAACTTTTCAAAGGACTTTGGATTTATAATTCCGCATACTCTTGGAAGAAACATCCAGTCATACGTTTTGATTTTAGTAAACAGAAGGCAAATGAGCCAGAAGCTTTGGTTGGATTCATTAATAATCAATTAGATTATATTGCCGAAGCGAACTCTATTCAGCTAAACAAGAAGGAATACTTTGAACGATTCGAAGAACTGATTAAGAAATTAAGTCAGACAGAGAAAGTGGTCATCCTAATTGACGAATACGACAAACCAATCATAGATCATCTAGAAGATACAAAACTTGCGCTTCAAATGCGTGAGGTGATGAAAGGATTTTTCACCGTATTAAAGGGTAATGATGAGTATATTCGATTCCTGCTTTTGACAGGAGTGAGTAAGTTTTCGAAGGCGGGTGTGTTTAGCAATTTAAATCACCTAATTGATATTACCCTCGATAATACTTATTCTGATTTAATTGGAATTACAGAACAAGAATTAACTACCTACTTTCCAGATTACATTTCAGCATTCGCAAAGGAAGAAGGTGTAAGTGAAATTAACCTCTTGGAAAAAATTCGAGCTTGGTATAACGGCTATCGTTTCTCTCCTAAAGGGATTTCTGTTTACAATCCATTTTCAACGTTGCTTACCTTTGAAAAGAAAAGTTTTGAACACCATTGGTTTGAGACAGGCACACCTGAGTTTTTAGTGAAGTTGATTTTAAAAAATAACTATGACATAAAGGAAATTCCCTTTAAGACAGATGCCTTGAATTTTTCTAGTTATGAAGTGGATGATTTAAGTTTAACGCCACTATTAGTTCAGACTGGATATTTGACTATCAAGGATTACAATGCAGAGAGAAAACTTTTTACATTAGATTTTCCTAATTATGAAGTGAAGAATGCTTTTCTTGGATACTTCACTCGAAAGCTGGGAAGCAAAAATTTTTCTGATTCTATACTTTATGAAATTTTAGATGCACTGGCAGTTGATGATCTAGAAGCTTGCATTTCCTATTTGCGAAAAATATTTATTAAGATAGACTATGATTTGCATATACCGCAAGAGAAATACTACCAGACACTTTTCTATCTTACCTTTACACTATTGGGATTTAAGATTAGCACGGAAGTGAAAACAAATCTTGGTCGAGTGGATGCTGTAGTAGAGAGCAATTCTATTTATATTTTTGAATTCAAACTCAGTGGAACAAAAGAAGAAGCTCTCGCCCAGATTAAAACCAAGAAGTATTACGAAAAATATTTAAACAAAGGCAAAGATATTTATCTCGTGGGAGTTGAGTTCAAGGATCGTAATCTTGGGGAATATATTTCTGAGAAGTTTGAAAGTGTGTAAAAGTTTCCATTTTCCAAAACTAAGAATATCATACAAAGTCTTCTCGCAGTCTCTTAGGAGGTAGCTCTACTTTTTCATAGATGGCTTCTAAAGAAAGTTCTACTTCCATAGATTGTAGATGAAAATTATTTGTAGATTCGCTTTTTGATTCACGGAAAATCCATTCTTCTCCTTTGCGAAAGAAGGACTCTATTTTCTTTTCTTCGGAACTCACCAAAATATATTCTTGAACAGAAGGAATATTTCGGTAGAGTGCAAACTTTGCTCCGCGATCATATTTTTCTGTCGAAGTGGATAGGACTTCTATGAGTACAATTGGATTTGTCAGGGTATCTTCGTTGTCATCCAAGAATTCCGGCTGTCCACATACAATGCTTACATCGGGATAAGTATAAAATCGGTCTACCTTGTTTTTCACCCTCATATCGGATGGATAGACCTCACAAGGTTTGTCCTTGAGAATAATACTAATTTCTCTGCACAGATTCGTGACTAAGAGATTGTGCTTTCTTCTGGCTCCTGCCATCGCAAAGATTTCTCCCTTGTAGTATTCGCTCTTATAAGGAGCTTCCCGTTCTAGGTTTAAGTATTCTTCTTCGGTGAAAAGTTTGCGGGCTAAATTATCCATAGTAATTTTAACCTATTTTGTTTAATTTTTTTGTAAAGTGGAAATTATTTCCAAGTTTGAATTGGTCTTTTCTTTGCGTTCTTCCTGCCCTCCCTCCCATCGCTCAATCCTGTACAATTAAGAAAAACATTTAAAGATTACCACCGATAAACACCGAGAGCACCGATAAAAGATACGATAATTCTTAAATATATCCATATCATTTTTCATCGTTCTTTTATCGGTGTCCATAGCCTTGGCGGGTGGTAATCTTTGAGAGGCTTCCCGTAACTTGACAGCATTGCCCTTCGCTCCAAGTATTCACGAACCAACGCCTTCGCACGCCTAGGAAGGCTGTTCGAGGTGACTGGTGTAAGCCCTCTTCTCTGATTTTTATCTTAATGACATCGGATGAGCGAAGTAATGACCGACTTTTTTAAAATCGATCATTCAGTTGACAGCATTATCCTCTTGCCTTACGGACCGGAGACACAACGGAGATATGCATTACCAGTATAAGCATAACCACCAGAGCTAATATCATTCATATCCCCTATGTAGAAATCGATTGTGTGCACGCTAGTTGAATTTGTATCACCGGCATAATGACCTGGAGTCCAATATTGTTTGTTAGATGTATTAGCCCAAACTGTGTTTGGAAATAAATTGCTTATGGAAGGTGATGTGTAATTGCCGGCACCACACAAAGTTTGACTAAAAATCATACGCTTATCCGTGCAATGAATTATCATTTGCATTTCTTCCTGCGAAGCGATACGCCAGCTCCTTCCGTCTAGGTTCATTCCATTACAGGCATTGAAAGCGGGTCCGCTACTGATAGGATTATTTTTATTTCCCCCTCTGCAATCAAGATGATTCGTCGCACATAGCTGGACCGTAGTAGCGCCGTAGTCATTGGTGGAGTCGCCTGTTCCGGTACAGTCATTTGTAGCGGAATTGTAGGTTTGACCATAGGTACACTTAGCGAAATAAACAATTTGTTGCTTAAGTTTAACAGTTCCCATTCTACCGGAGGGAATCTCAAGAGCTACAGTTCCATTTTGGCAATCAGTAAATACACCCCAATTGTAAGTTTCTTTGGAGCCACCACAACTATTGCAGTTGATACTGACGTTATTTACATCACCCGTTGCATTTCCAGTCTCAGAACTTACACTGCAAAGTAAAGATCCGGGCTGTGTCTTCACCGTAACTAAGTAATATCCTGTTACCTTTGTTGCAAAGGAAAAGGTTGTCGCTCCGCTTGTCACAGTCAAATCTTCCGCCCGATTGTTTTGCAATACCAGTCCAGAGGCGCTGAGTCCCGTGATAGTTCCGCTGATTGTAAAACTAGGAGATCCAGTTCCACTTCCGTTCGAAGTTTTATTGACAACCAAACTTGCAGCAATCGCCGCATTACTTTTTTGCTCTTCTTCAGTATCCTTGTCAAAAGAATTATTCCCACAATTCCCGAACGTAAAAACCAGAATGGAAAGACAAACTATGATAAAAGATTTCTTTGTAAAATTCATATATTACCTCATTAAAATTTGCGAAAATCAGATAGGAGAATTTGATCTCTATCTTTACTTTTCCGAGACACAACGTGCATAGTAGGAATCGGTCTTCGTTTTGTATTCGCCAAACCCATCAGTGAAGTCAAATGACCATGCATGAGATTGAAAAAAAAATGGAGTCGCCAAGTTTGAACTCCAATAAATATCAGCAACTGTATTTGAAAAAAAACTACTGATTGCTGGCAAAGGAGAGTTGTTCGATCCACAGTAGACATATACTTTGGTAAGCGCATTGTAATTCGCATAATTGGGCATAGTCTTATCAGCGCAATGAACCAAGGTCTGCATTTCGTCCTTCGTCGATACTCGCCACGTCTTTCCATCTAGGTTCATTCCATTGCAAGCATCGAACAAAGAACCTGCGGCTATGGCACTTACGGAATCATCACAGGCATTATCTGCAGTTGAGCAATATTGAACTCGAATTGCCCCATAATTATTTCCGGAATCACCAGTGCCAGTACAATCATTCTTGGCAGAATTATAAGTTTGACCATGAGTACACTTAGCAAAAAAGAGAGTCTTTGCGGTATAGGTACTTCCACCGAAAGTTCCATCTACTCCTTCAAACTTCACAGTTCCATTGCACTGGTCGGTAAATTTTCCCCAAGAATAAGTTTCTGTAGATCCGTCACAAGATTTATTCCCAAGCGGTTCACCTGACATTGCTAATGCTGCCAATGCCAAACTATTGTCCTTTTTATCTTCTTTGCAATTTCCCCAAAAGAACGCAAAAAGAAGAAGTAAATTAAAAATATACAATTTTTTAGTAAGCGCCATTTTTTCCTCTGTGATGCTAACTTAAATTGTAGAGATGTTTCTTGGCAAGTTTTTGGATTTTGGTTATTTGATATTTTTTCCTAAAATAGGCAAAAGCTTAGGGTTAGCCCTAAAGACCGGATACACATCGAATAGAATAGACACTAAATTTATCAGATCCATCATTAATCCTTCCTGTACCAAAATCAACTTCCCAGGCACGACCGCCACTCGCTGATGAGGATGACCAATAAGGATTAATTACCGTATTTGAAAATAAATGATTTATGCTTGGAGAAGTATAATTACCAGTTCCACAATCATTCCGATCGTCAGGGATTACTTTGTCAGTACAATGGATCAATGCCTTCAATTCATTCTTTGTTGGAACACGCCAACTACCAGACATTTTTCCTGCAAAACTCAATGTATTACAGGTTGTATATGCCGTACTTGTTCCTCCACCATCTAATACACCAAAGTTTGTACCCCCATTGCAAGAGTTGTCAGCAGCATTACAATATTCGTATATACTGCTAGCGCCAAAGTTATCTCCTGTGTTTCCTGTCCCGGTACAATCGTTATTTTCTGAATTCCAGACTTGCCCTTGGGAACATTTCATGAAGATCAAATTTTGAGCCGTATATACTTGTCCTCCAAATGTTCCTGCTACTCCTTCAAACTTCACAGTTCCATTGCACTGATCGGTAAATTTTCCCCAAGAATAAGTTTCTGTAGATCCGGCACAAGATTTATTTACAAGTGGTTCGCCAAACATTGCGAATGCGAATGCTGCTAATGCCAAACTATTGTCCTTCTTCTCTTCTCTGCAATTTCCCCAAAAGAACGCTAAAAGAAGAAGTAAAGTGATAATATACATTTTTTTAGGAATAGCCATTTTTACCTCTGTGATGCTATCATAAATAGTAGAGATATATCTTGGCAAGTTTTTGGATTTTGGTTATCTGATATTTTTTCCTGAAATAGGCAAAAGTTTAGGGTTAGCCCTCATTGCCCGTTTGCTTAGTTACGAACCCTGCGCCTTCGCATGTTCGAAATCACAGTAAAAACCTTAATTGTACAGCCTTGATCGGTGTTCATCCGTGGTAATCTTTGAATGTTTTTTTATATCGAACTGACGTTAATGACATTGGTCAATGCCGTAAAATTTCTTTTGAGTAACCAGTATTTTCACACTGGTATTTATATTTATACTCTATATATTTATAGGTTTGTTAAAGAGAAATTCAGTTAAGGCTTAAAGCTCAACTGGCTATCAACAAAAATTGCAAAAATATATCGCAATTAAAAAAGGAAATTTACAGAAAGGGTATCCTTATTGATTCTGAAACTATTAAAAAAAGAATGGATTAAGTTGAATTCCTTGCATATAGCAAATTCCCCTTTTCGGGAATAGATTCTACTCAACTATTTAAGCGAAGACGATAATATACTATCTTTCAATATCACGAACGTACAATAAGAAAAAATGAGTTTATTTAAGATTACAGACCATCCAAAATTTCCAAACTACTATAAATATTGTGAAAATACAGGAACCTGTTTCTATACCCAAGCCAAAGAAAGAGTTTATACAGATTCTTATTTTCTAGAAGAATACAAAGCTCAATACAAAAAGACTTACTACGAAGATGAATTGGCGCTTCGTGAACTCGCAAAAAGACGTTTGCAAATATTAGAAAGATATAATATTCCTAAAAAAAACAATCTACTAGAAATCGGCTCTGCGGCTGGTTTCTTTCTGGATGAAGCAAAAAAACTTGGATACAAAACAAAAGGCATTGAAATTTCTGAATCAGAAGTAAAATATTCTAGAGACAAACTAGGATTAGACGCTGAAAGCATTTCTTTTTTAGATTATACTTCTGCTGAAAAGTTTGATTGTATAGCTGCCTTTTTTGTTTTAGAGCATTTCTCCGATCAAGAAAAAGTATTGAACAAAATTTTCTCTTTGTTAAACGAAGGAGGATTTCTATTCTTAGCTCTACCTTCCACTTACGGACCAACATTCACAACTAATCCAGAAGAATGGTTCAAAACTCATCCAGAAGATCATTTCGCAGATTACTCACCATTATCCCTAAAGAAAGTGTTTCAATTTTTTGAGGCTAAAGTTTTATATTGTGAACCTATGTCGTTTCATGTCACTCGTGACAGAGGAATTCGAGGAAAGTTCCCGTTTAAAATTTTCTACAAATCACTTGCCAAACTCACTTCCTACGGGGATACAATACAAATACTGGCAAAAAGAAGATAACTATGAAATTTGAAGAATTAAAAATCAATGAAAATATGCTACGAGTCTTTAATGAGATAGGCTACGTGGAATTAACCCCAATACAAGAAAAATCTATTCCATTCGGATTAGAAGGAAGAGATATTACAGGACTTGCTCAAACTGGAACTGGAAAAACTCTCGCTTTTTTGATCCCGATAGTAAATAAAATTCTAAATGAAAATCCAGAAGGACCTGTTGCTCTTATCCTTGCTCCTACCCGCGAGCTTGTAATGCAGATTTGTGATGAAGCGCGTAGGCTTTTAAAATACTCCGATAAAAAAGTATCTACCATCATTGGTGGCACAGATTACAAAGAACAACTCCAAGACATAGAAGATAAAACAGAAATCATTGTCGCAACTCCAGGAAGACTTATTGACCATATTAAATCGGGAAAACTTTCGCTTGCGAATATTAGTTTTTTTGTTCTAGATGAGGCTGATAGAATGTTCGACATGGGGTTTATCAAAGATATCCGCTATGTAATGAAAAAATGCCCTGACAATAAACAAGTGATGCTTTTTTCTGCTACACTTTCCTATTATGTAATTCGGCTTGCTTCGGAATACCTAAGAGACCCAGTAGAAGTTTCGATTGCATCTGATACGGTTGTAACTGAAAATATCGACCAAAAACTAATTCATTTGGGAAGAGATGAAAAACTCCCTTACTTAGTAAATATGATTTTAAATGATACAGAAGAAGGACTTGGAATTATTTTTACAAATTTAAAAATGATGGTTCCTGACATTGTGAGTAGACTTTCTCGTTTTGGAATTCCTGCTACTGGAATTTCCTCTCTATTAGATCAGAAAAAAAGGGTTCGCTTATTGAAGGATTTTAAGTTCGGTAAATACAAATACATGGTTGCGACTGACGTTGCTTCTCGAGGGATTGATGTTGACAATATAAAAGTTGTGTATAACTATGATTTGCCGATGGACACAGAAAATTATGTACATCGAATTGGACGTACTGCCCGTGCTGGTAAAAAAGGTCGTTCGGTTAGTTTTTGTTCAGAAAGAGATTATGCTGAGCTTGAAAAAATCGAAAAGTTTTTAGGAAATAAATTGGACACCATGCAAGTGGAAGAGGCATACTTAAAGTTTCCGCAGGGTGACTTTACTCCTTTTATAGGAGAAAAACTAAAGGGCGAAATAAATCCAAATCAGACTAATAAGCCAAATAGAAATTCTAACTACAAAGGCAAAAATTCTTTCCCACCCAAAAAACGGGATGAAAATTCATTTCCACCAAAAAGAAGAGAAGAGGGTGCTAGAGAGGATAAGTTCAAAAAAGATAAATTTAAAAAAGCAAAACCTGCTCATTTCAAAAAAGAACCTATTAATCCATTGGAAGAAGCAAAACTCTATTTACAGAAGGCTGACTCAGTGCTTGGTTCTGAGAAACCTAAGGCTGTCATTCATCCTTCGAAAAAAGAAACTCATATTAACCAAAAAGAAAAAGTTCATAGGGTTAAACCGCAAAAACCTTATGAACCGAAAAAAGAAAACTATGATAAATCTAAACGAAACCTATTTGATATCAATGAAACGAATCACGAAGTGAAGAAGCCGGTATCAATTTGGAAAAAAATAAAATCAATTTTTGGGCGATAGGTCTTCTTTTACTTTTCTCTGGAATTGTTTCTCTAAATGGGGAAACAATTCCACTAGAAAAGGGTTATGCTCGTTTTGCGGACTTAAAAAAAAGACTTCCAGGTTTACAATACAAACTTGATCCAGTAATTCTAGTTGGTGAAATTCGATTCAAGGCTAGTGCTGAATTTAAATTTAGAGTAGACTCTACTTATTATATCCATAGAAGTAATATCGAGAGTCTAACAAAGCCTATCCTCTATTTAGGGAAAGATTTATATTTACCAAAGGACATGGTGGAGGCAATCTTCATTTATCTCATCGATTCGGAGGTCTCTTACAGGTTTACGGAAGATAGTTTGATTTTAAATTTATACCAAAGACTAGTTGTGAACCCTGAAGATATTGAACTAAAGAATTTGATCATCGACGCTGGGCATGGTGGGAAAGACCCGGGTGCAACTGCGGTTAATGGCGAATACGAAAAAACTTACACCCTAAAAATTGCCAAGATGGTGAAAAAATATATCAAAAAAAAATTCCCCAAGTTAAAAATTAAATTTACCCGAAAAAAAGATGAATATGTGCCTTTAGAAGATCGAGCTAAAATTGCAAATAAAAAATTGAGAATGAGTAGGGATACAATTTTTATTAGTTTACATTGCAATTCTACACCGACTCCAGAAAAAAGTCCAAGAGGTTACGAAGTATACTATTTAGCTCAGAGTGCGCCTATTGAGGTTACTAGAGAATCTTCGATTATATCTAGTCAGCTAATTGATATTAGGCGCGATCCAAAAGTTCAATATATTCAAAGTGGAATGCTGTCATCAGTCATCCAGCGCAGAAGTATACTTCTCGCAAAGGCGATTGATTTAAAATTAAAGGAATCATTGGATTCTAAATTATCTAGCCGTGGGGTTAAAAAAAATAATTATCAGGTGTTACGCGGAAGTATGATGCCTGCTGTTTTGATCGAATTGGGATTTATTAGTCATCCTGAGGATGTAAAAATGCTCGAAGAAAAATCTGTGCAATTAAAATTGGCAGAGGGAATCGCAGAGGGAATTAAAAATTATGTTATGGCAAAAAATTAAAACTGGATTTGGTAAAGTTATAGAGTTAGGAAAATATTTATTTTCCAGAATATTTTCGGAAGCTACTGGAGAAACCAGTAATAGAAAGTTCCGTTTCTTTTTTCTATCTTCTTCTATTGCGATTCTTTTTTTTATAATATTTATTTTAATTGGAAAAAATCCGTTTTCCCTTTTGGTACCTTTTACTTTTTATGATTTGCCCAGTCTTGACAAAAGGACGTTAGTTACTCTCTATATTTCCGATGGAAAAAATAATGTACTTAAATCAAAGAGAAAACTACTATTATCCGAATCTGACATCCGAAAAAATTTGCATATTATATTAGGTGAACTCAGTCAGCCGCCTTATGAAGATAGTATTGAAAGTACGGAAGAAAATGTTTTTCCTAAAAAACTACCAGATATGAGAAGTTCTATAATTTCTACTTGGTTTTTAGATTCAGGCAAAAAACTGATTTTGGATTTTAATGAGGTTGGAATTCAAAAAGAACTTTCGACTATCAGAGTGAAACTAGATATAAACGAAGAGGATTCCTCTGAAAACAAATCGAAAGAAGAAGAAATTATTGAGAACAAAAGACAAGAAGAATTACAAAAAGCTCGGATTAGAATACTCAACACAGCGTTAGCCGCATTAGAAAAAACTATTTTTATCAATTTTCCAAGTATTGAAACTTTGGAATTTAGATTAAATGGAATGTCCAAACAATTTAATGGATTAGAATACAACTTAGTAGAAACAAAAAAAAGAAATTAGCCTTGAGTAATTTAAAAGAATACTCAATTAATTTAGAACTTTTTCGAAAACGTCTTATCATAAGAACGATTTCGATTTTTTTAATCAATCTTAGTTTACTTGGATGGACTCTATGGAATGCTCCTAAAGAAAATATTCTAAATTACTTGGGAATTTGTCTTATTATTCTAACTGCAATCGGATTATTCTTATTTCAAAATTATAAAAGACAGATTGAGATCTTAAAAAATAATTATCTAGAGATTAACAACCATATACTTCAATGGCATACTGGAAATGGAGTTTGTACTACTATTAATCTGAAAAGAATAAAAAAAATCGAGCGGGATAAATACAGAGGATTTGATCGGTTTTTACTTTTTGAAGATAATACTCCTCATTCAATCTTAAATTTAAAAACTCCAGATGAATTTCAACAGGAGATTGAATTTTATACTAAGTTAAAAGTAGAACTTTTTGTAATAGATTGGAAAGAACGGACACTAAAAGCAGCTAGTTTTTTCCTGCCTGGATTTATAGGTCTTATTTTTACTTATCTTGGATATTTAGATATTCGTTTTTTCTTTTTGCTATTAACAGTTAATTCTATTTTTTTTCTAGTTCAATTTTCGGAAAAAAGAACCAGAGCTGGATTCAGTGAATCTACCGTTAGGCGAAGTACGATTATTCTTTTTCTGTTATTGGCGTATCAAATTTTGATTTTAGTTAACGTAGATTCTATATAGTAAATTAAAATAATTTATTCAGGAAACCAAGGTGTCATTCCCGAGTTCTT
Organism: Leptospiraceae bacterium; assembly: GCA_017996175.1. Taxonomy (GTDB): domain Bacteria; phylum Spirochaetota; class Leptospiria; order Leptospirales; family Leptospiraceae; genus UBA2033. The sequence continues at coordinate 2,137 of JAGOHK010000130.1, read as the reverse complement.
TTGTCGGGAATCTCTACATCTAAAGATCCCCGACAGAAAATTTCGGGGATGACAATTATTACCTTCTATTACATAGAGTTCACGTTACTTAGCAGTAGTTCTTAAATACTCATCTGCTAGTTCTTGCCATGTTTTATCAAGTAAAGGTTCTCCCTTTAGAGCAGATTGAATTTTTTCTAGACCAAGAACTGAGTATAACGGGCGTTTGGCGGGAGTAGGGTAGGCGCTAGAGGGGATTGGATTTACTTTACAATCAGTGTCTTTTAAAATATAAGCAGCAAGATCATACCAGGAACATTCATTTGCAGGTCCGAGGTGATAAATTCCAGACAAATCTTTTTTTAAAGCAGCAACTACCAATTGAGACAAATACGGAGTAGACGTTGGTCGACCAATTTGATCGCTCACTACATTTAGTTCTTTTTTTTCTTTGGATAGTTTTAGTATTGTGTCGATAAAGTTTTTTCCGTTTTTCCCATAAAGCCATTGTACTCTGCAGATTAGAAAATCAAGCCCGTCTGCATTTAGAATATGTTTTTCTCCTTTGAGTTTGCCTTCCCCGTATTGGTTAATTGGCGCGGGAGGAAAATCCTCGGGAATAGGAGATTGGAAATGTCCTGAGAAAATATAATCAGTAGAAAAATGAACGAGTTTAATTTTATTATTCGCACAACCTTCAGCCAAGTACTTTAAGGCAGTTCCATTGATTTCGAATGCGATGGGCTCTGTTTCACATTTGTCTACTGCTGTGTAAGCAGCACAATTGATTAGAATATCCGGTTTCAGTGCGGCTAATTTACCGTGTACCGCTTTTTCATTGCAAATATCCAATTCTTCAATATCAATCGAAGTAATCTTACAGTTTTCTTTTTCTAATTCTTTTTTTAAATCAGAGGCTAACATTCCGTTGCCTCCCGTAATTAGAATATGTTCGTCTTTTAAAATCATAGCCTACCTTCTTTGAATTGAGTGTATGAGTAAAATTCTTTCGGAAAATGAAATACATAGTTAATTCGTGGCATTTTTGCAATTCCATCAATCGAATCTAGATTGAGAGCGCCGTAGATATGTGGAAAAAAAGTTTTTTGAATTAAATGAGAATTTCCGCCACCTGAAATAGGAGCAGGTTTTTCGAATACAACTTTTGCCATTAGTTTTTTTAGACGAATCTTTAAGACTAAAACATCTGGTTCCTTAGAGAAATAATCATTTGCGACTAAAATTGTTAAATCTTCTCCGCCTGTACAATGAATAAATCCGTCTTCTGAATATCGCACTGGAATATAAGCATTATCCCGAACTTGTGTTTGGAACTCGAATTTTGTCACAAGGTGGTAGATGAATTCTGGGGTAGTGGATGACTCGTTCATTTTTAAAAGCAATCTAATAAATTTAGAATCAATTCTTTTGTCATACCAGCATTTATGCTAATACGTAGTCTAGACTCTTTCACAGTAGGGGGACGTATCGCTCTAATGTCAAATCCTTTCTCTTGTAAATGTTTTGCAACTTCTAGAGCTTTTTCTTCTTCATATAATAGAACTGGCACAATTTGTGACTCGGAGAAAAGGGTTTCAAAGCCAAATTCTTTTAATCCAGTTCTAAGTATATTAGCATTTTCTAAAATTCTTTTTCTTTCCTCTTGCATACCTATTGCTAAGTCAATAGAAATTCCAAGTGCGAATGGAATCGCAGGGATAGGGGAAGTAGAAAAAATAAAAGTTCGCATGGTGTTAATTAAATATTCTTTTGCTCTGTTTGAACAGGCAATAAATGCTCCTTCGAGTCCCAGAGATTTTCCTCCAGTGTAAACTCTGAAGTCGATGTCGGATAATAAGGATTTTGCGTTTGCTTCTTGTAAAGCCAGTCCAGCACCCCGCTCTCCAAATACTCCGAGTGCATGTGCTTCATCTAAAACTAAACAGGCATCAAATTCTTTTTTTAATCTTATGAGTTCTGTAATGTTCGCAAGGTCTCCATCCATACTAAAAAGTGTTTCGGAAACGATAATTTTTTGAGCCTTTGAATCCGATTTTTGTAGGAGGTCTCTTAAATGATTCATATCCCTGTGATGGAAATATTTTTTTATTGCTCCTGAAATACGAATCCCGTCTAGGATTGAAGCGTGGTTTAATCT
>JAGOHK010000129.1 GCA_017996175.1 Leptospiraceae bacterium | reverse complement strand
AATGCTAAAAATATCATGCAATCGTTTATCTATTACGGAAAATGAAAATAAAATAATTACAATCGAATAGGATAGTAGGTATTCCAATAGTTTAGTATGAAATAAAGAAAATCCAAATATTCCGCCAGCATTCAAATGAAAAAATATCCAAAAACAAGAAGCCCCAAATGCAATTGCCAATATGTGGAAAATATAAGTTCGATTTGGTCGAAAAAATGCAAATGGAACTATTATGACTAAATACCAAGACCAAACATAAGCACTAAAAACTAAATAAAATAAAATTAAAACAAAAGTTATTTCTTCTAAAAAAATATTTTTATTTTTAATTTTAAATGCTCTATAAAAAACAAAAATAAAAAAAGAAAAACGAAGAAAAACAATTAACTTTAAAACTTTTCCAATCGAAACATTTGCATATTCATTGAGCATTAATCCCAATACTCCAGGCGTAGAACTATTCCAGAGTGCTCCTAGTATTCCAAAAGCTTTTAAGGAACTTGGATCATTAAAATACTGAAAATAGAAAAAAAATAAAAAAGGAATTACGATCAAAAATCCAGGAAGCATAAAACGCAATCCATTCATAAGAGTAATTTTTGCTCCAATTATTAACCTTTTTAAAAAGGTATTCTCTTCCTCATCATCATTTCTTTTTGGTAGAAATAAAAATAAAGGGGCTAATGCTAAAAAAGGAAATTTTATAAATACTGTCATAAAAAACAATCCACTAGCTAAGATGTATCTTGCGGTTAATCCAAGATATACTGCTCCCAAAAAAAATAAAATTGCAAAAATGTCATTATGACCATTTATTAAAATTTCATCTAAACTGAGTGGATTTAATAGAAAAGCAAATACAACTAATCCACCTATTTTTGCTGAATAGATATTTGCAATCTTAAAGCTCATATATCCAGAAACTAAATATGCAAATAATGCTAAAAATTTAAGTAAAAAACCATGCAAAATTAAATTATTTGAAACACTGGCTACTACTTTGTAAAAGTAAGTTAAAAAAGGTGCATACATAGTAGGAATATCTACCCAAACTCCTATACTTGCAGTTATTTCCGGTAATGGAGTTTTGCTTATTGGGACTAGATATGGATTCACATTTTGATATGCCTGAATTCGCCCCAATCCCATATAATAATAAAAATCATTGGATGAAAAAGGGGGAGTGATTGTATTCGCAACAAGAATGAGTAGGATGAGAGATTTCTGAAATACTGTCAGTTCAAACTTTCCACTTCGATACTTTGAATAGAAGGCTAGAAAAATACAAAAATAGAGAAAGATTCCTACTACTGAACGTATACCATAAACAAACATTGCTGTTTCATAAGAATCGAATAACTTAATGCTTGTATAAAGTGCCTCAGGAGGAACTATTTGTAATTTACCAAACTGTAATTGAGATGCAATCGGGAAAAAAAATAGGGAAAGTAAAAAATAAAAAATTAAAAAAAATGAAAGTCTATCTTTTTGCAAAAATTGTTTCATTTTTAAACCTACTCTCCCTTAAGTTCTCTAGACATTAAATTTTCTACTGTTTGTTTAGGATCCTGGTCTTCGTAGAGGATACGGTAGACTTGCTCCATAATAGGAACTTCTACTCCTAGTTTTTGACTGAGTAAATAAGCACTCTTAGAGGTTAATACTCCTTCTGCCACCATTCTCATATCCGCTAAAATATCTTTTAGTTTTGCACCTTGACCAATTTTAAAACCAACTGTGCGGTTACGCGACAAATCCCCCGTACAAGTTAGAACTAGATCTCCCATTCCAGCAAGACCAAGCATAGTGAGTGGATTTGCTTTTTTTTGTGTAGCGATGCGGTTAATCTCGCCTAACCCCCGCGTGATAAGAGCAGCTCTCGTATTATAACCAAATCCAAGCCCATCGGAAATACCAGCAGCAATAGCGATCACATTTTTCAATGCGCCACAAAGTTCCACTCCCGTAATATCTGATGTTGTATAACAACGAAATCGTTTGTCGGACATAAATTGTTGAACATGCGAGGCTAACTTTAAGTTGGCACTAGCAATTGTAACGGCAGTAGGGAGACCACCCGCAACTTCTTTGGCAAACGAAGGTCCAGAGAGATAAGCTAGTTGGTGGTGAAATTTTTCAGGAAGAACTCGTTCCATGATCTCGGAAGGAATTTCCAAAGATTCATTTTCGATTCCTTTAGAGCAACTAACAATAGATTGCCCCTCTTTTATAAAAGGAATTATTTGAGCCATCATACGTGCGACATGCGGAGTTGGCATTACAGAAAGGATTGCATCTCCAAAATCCATACATTCTTCTATATTATTCGTTGCTGTTAAATTGTCCGGTAGTTTATACCCCTTTAGAAAAATAGAATTTTCATGGTTATTATTTATGTCTTCTACCACTTCCTTCTCATACGCCCAAATTTTTGTAGGATACCCTTTTCTCGCCACATGAAGGGCAAGCGCATTCCCGTAAGACCCAGCTCCGATAACTCCAATTTGTTTTACTTCTAGCATAACTTTCTCCTTTCGCATTTACAGTGATATGAATGGTAGAAAAAAAAGGAAAGGAAAAAAAGACGAGTCTGTGTTTCTTATTTAATCAGAGATCTGCCTGCATGTTGTTATAAGATGAATAATCCCGAAAACCCATTTAGTTTATGTATTTGTTAGTAGTAGGAATGTTCTATCTAGATCTAGCAGTCCGTAACTTATTTGCCTTAAGTCATTTTTTTTTAAACTTCTCCAAAATCTTTTGTGCACGAGTTAGATTTCGAGTAATCATAAGAAGAGCATAAAGATGGATGAGATTATTCTTAAGGAAGGGATTACGAAGTCGAATCCTTTCTGAAAAATCGATAGCTTCCTCGAATCTCCTTAGCCGAGCAAGGCATTTTGACGAAAGATACAAAATCGATATATCCTCCGGCTTTTTTTCTAGATACGAAAGAGCAAATTGTAGGGCATTTTCATAGTCTTTTTTTTGAAAATAAGCGAAAGAAATTTTTCTCTGAACCAAGGGGTGATTTTTTTTAATTTCCAATGCTTCGAATAAATGTTCGAGAGCAGAACCGTATTTTTTTAGTTGTAATTCCTTTTTGGATTGTGCAAGTAAATCAAGAACGATAGGGCTTTGGATTTCTGGAATAGGAAATATATTTCCGTTATAAGTAATTTTTAAAAGGGAAAAATCATCTATAATTTTGCCCGATTCGCTGATAGAATTATAAATCAATTCTAAATCGGCGTTGGCATTTTTTACATGATCTAGGAAAAAATTTTCATCCCATTGTATGTCGCCTGTCGCATTATCCATTATATCTTCTCTGCCGTCACTTCCTGCAATTAAAATATCTCCCTTTTGTAATGGAAACGTTTGGATATAAAAATGATTATTTCCTCCTATCATCCCAAGTTTAGTAAACATTGGGTTACTATCAATAAACCGCACATTTCCATTTCTAAGTAAAACTGTGAATGGGTGATCAGCATTTATATAATAGAGCAGTCCGGTTTCTTCTTCTATGACTCCGAATGCGACAGACGCCATCATACTAAAATCAAATACTTCAAAAATTTTGTACATTTCGATAAATGTATTTTTCATCCAACGTTCGGGGCTTAGTGCCTGTTGTGCTTTCGAAAATTTCACTCTATTTACAATTGAACCAAAAAGAGAACCGATGATTAATGCTCCACTTGCTCCTTGTAGAGATTTACCCATCGCATCTGCATTTAAAAATACCGTATAAATACGTTCGCGTAAACTCATAGTATGCGCAATACAAATATCTCCGCCTATGTCTAATTTGCCTCTTTCACGAAACTGAAATTCTTTTTTCTGCTTAATAAAAAATTCTACAATTACATTTTCTTTATTTGCTTTGTTTACTGAGAGTGGCTTAATCAAGAGAGATGTCAAAAAATAATCGCCATCTTGTTTTTCTTTGAGAAGGGTAATTTGCATTAAACTCTCATTGAGCTCTGCAGTTCTTTCAATTACTTTATCTTCTAATTTTTCATTTGACTCTTGCAATTGATTTTTAAAATGATTGATACGATCAGCAAGACCGAGGGAAAGAAGAATAAGGTTAATAGGAACTCCAATCTGAACTGAGTTTAGAGTCACTAAATTTCCAGGAATAACCGAAATAACCGCAAATAACCTGAGAAGTGCAGTCAATAAAAATAAAAGCCAAGCCGCCAAATAGAAATAAGCCGGTCGAAATTTCTTTAATGCTAAGTAAGAAGAATAAAAGATAGCGAGTCCTAAACCAAGGAGAATAAAAAAATTTGTAACATAAAAAGCGATCTTTGGAAAAAACTCCATCAAATAAAAAGGATTGAGTATTAGTAAAACAGATAGAATTCCAATTAAGAATCTATTGATTGTAAATGCTTTAGGCATTTTGGATTTCAATTCTAAAAAGGAATTTATAAACAAAGTAGAGAAAATTAAAGTAAGTATCGTAGAAAAAGAAGAATTTCGATTTTGTAACCAAGGGGAATTCGGATATATATATTGAAATGCAGTTCCATCCCCACCTAAAAAGTAAAAAAGTTGAAAGAATACATAAAAACAAAAAAGCAAATATGCTTTTTCCTTCACTGCAAAGTAAAGGGAAAGATTATAAAAGAGCATAATAATCATAAACCCATAAAAAATTCCATTGATGAGGATTTGGTGACGGGTATGTTTTTCTAAATAGGAACTCGATTGTAGACTAGGATCCAAATTGGATACGTTATTCGAACTACTAAGTCTGACATAAAAAATCTTAGACTCAAGAGGGTTTAACTCTATATTGAAAGCAAAATTTGAATTATCCACATCTCGTTTAGAATAAGAAAATAAATCGCCGGTAAGTATACTTTTGTAATTACCACCTTCTTCAGGATAAAAGAATTCCACAGAATCAAGACGTGAATTTCCTGTATCAAAAATGAAGTTTATCTTTTTCAAATTTGGATTTTGCACGGTAAACCGTAACCAGAAAACAGAATTACTAAATCCAAAATGAAGTCCTTTATTCTTTGAGACTAACCAGTTACTACTAATTTGCCGCATATCTTCAAACTCTAAAGTTTTTGTTTTATCTTCTAAATACTCTATATTCTCGGCTATGGGAATAAACGTTAGTTTCTCTGGTAAAAGTAAAGGTTCGATTGGGAATAAATTGAGTGTTTGAATAAACAATATATAAATTATTAGTAAGTTATACAGAGTTTTTAGAAAGAATTTTAATTTCATACAGGTAAAACTTGGAGAGAATGCAAAGATAATAAAAACTCTTAAAACATAGATTTGTCAATGCGAAAAAAATCCAAATAACTTTAATTCTTTGCATTCAAAATAAATTCCCTAAGCCTGTCAATCCCCTCCAAAAACAATGCAGGACCGGGTTGTAGAATCAAACTAGAATCAATTTCATAAACTCGCTTGTTTTTAAGGGCTGGAGTCAATTTCCATTCTTCGACATTATAAACCCAATCAAAATCGACTGGTTTTCCACACCAAGAGCCAATGATAATATCAGGATTTGCATCGGCTACGTCTTGTTTACTCACATATCTATCCCTAGCAAGAATTCCTTTTCTTTTACCGGCAAAACAATCTACTCCACCAACAATTTCAATCAGCTCGGAAACCCAATGAATAGAAGAAATAATTGGCTCATCCCATTCTTGAAAAAAGACTTTTGGCTTTGCACTAACGTTCTCTGATTCTGATTTTATTTTTGCAAGTTTTGTCTTCCATTTTTCAATTAATTTTTCTATATCCGAGGTCCGTCCAATGATACTTCCGATCATATACATGGCATTATATATTTCGTTTATCGTTCTCTGGTTAAAAATTAAAACATTAAATCCATGTTTGATTAAATCGTGAGCGAACTGTGCCTGAATATCAGAAAATCCAATGATTAAATCAGGCTCTAGATTTTTAATCTTTTGAATACTTCCAGAAATAAAAGCGGATACTACTGGTTTTTCTCTTTTCGCCTGTTCTGGTCGAACGGTGTATGCTGTTATCCCCACAATTCGTTTTTCTTCTCCTAATAAATACAGAAGCTCCGTTGTTTCTTCTGTGAGACAAATTATTCTTTCAGGACTTTTGTAGTTCATAAATAGTAGTTTTAGTTATTGGTTAATGAAAAATTAGAAGTTTAAATCATTAAAATTCCAAAAATCACTTTAATCATAGTGTAAAATGCTATTCGTTTTTTTGTATAGAATTATTTTGTTTGAATGAACTCTTTTACTTTACACGCGGCTAATTTACTTTCAGAAGATTGCAGAAAGTCTGCTGAAATATTTTCTAGATTATTTGATTTAAAAATCCGCGTGGCGAAAATAAATCATGCTGAATTAGAATCTGATTTAGGACTGTATTTGTTTTTAGACAAACCTTCCGTTCATTGCCCTATTAGCCCTGGCTCAATTAGTTTTTCTGTTTCATTTCTAAATATAAAGGAAATAAATCTCGAACCATTCGTATTAGAATCTTACTACGAAAAAGAAAACTATGCTTCGTTTCTAGATGAATATAAAAATAGGATTTGGATTTTCGAGAGAAAATAATTAATTGACTTGACTATTTTTTGGAATTTGATAAAAAGCTTCGAATGGAGTTTCTATGAATCAATCTAAAAAAATATCTTTTTTGTTTGCCTGTCTTTTTTCTACTCTAAGCCTTGCCTCTTTCCAATTTCCTTCAGTAGATTACAACTCTTACAACCCACCAAATGACAAAGTATGTTGGGCTGTGGCTAAAGAATTTAAAATCGGAAATTCAGATGAAATCACAGGTTTTGTTTACACACCTGACGGAGAAAAAATTATTGCTTCAACAACACAAGGAGAGGTTTATTTATTCAATCTAAATACAGGCACGACAGATTGGAAAATAAATCTTAAAGCGAATTCTGTCGGTTATCCGTTAGTAATGGATGTTCATCCAAATGGAAGTGAATTCCTCGTAGTTTTTAAAAGTGAAAATGAAACTCCGATTAGAAGTATATTTACATTATCCACAAAAGATGGTAAAGTATTGCGCAAAACAAAGGAAGAAGAATCCAAGTTTTTTCAAGCTGGAATAAATGTTGATCATAGAAAACCAAGTCCTGCACAAATCAAAGAACGGGAAGAAACAGGACTTGCGCCTTATTGGTATTTACTCCCGGTCTATTCTAAATACGCAAAGTCTGGTTCTCAAATCATAAGCCTTTACACAAACGTAATGACTGGTCCGAATTTATACGATAGAGTATTCATTTTACACGATACAAAAACAGGAAAGGTGATTTGGAAATACCAATTAATTGCGGACAAAGAAAACTTTGATCCCGAACAGCCTGCTGGGTTTAAGAATGGTTTGCCGCTCCCAACCATTGTAGAGAAGAAAGAACAAAACGGATTTTACTACGGAACTCCTCATGCAAGAATTCATATTTTAGAAGAAAAATCTGCAAAGAAAAACGAATCTAAAAAAGACATCGAAGAAATGGAGGCTCCACAAGTATTCGCAAATCCAAAATCGAGTAACTCTTCTTATGATAATTTAGCAATGCCAATTCGATCTTTAGATGTTTCCGAAGACCAGAAAAACCTTTGGGTTTCGGCTGGAGAAGGAGGCGAACACCAAGTATACGCTCTTAATTCTAAAACTGGAGTAGAGAATTTTACATCTCCTGTTTTTGGATGGGGAAAACTAAGAATCGCACCGGATAATACAACCTTGGCGGTTACTGGAACCAATGCAGGTTATAGTCTCTGGATTATAAATTCAAATAGCGGCAAATTACAATTTTCCGGATTCGATCTTGGATTTTCCTGGAATCCTAAATACAAAGAAGCAGTCATTGCAGGAACTAGCTTACAAATTTTAAGAGAGTCGGAGATTAAAAAAGTAAAACTTTCTAAGTCTTGGAATAAACAAAATCTATTTCTAAAAACAGGAACCATGCTACAAATCGTGGGAAGTGGCAAAATTGAATTATCCACAGGAGAAGTAAATTCAGGCGAAGATAGATGGTCTTTTGATGACACAAAAGAATTATTAATCGGTCCACAGGGAAGAAAGTCTATCGACCTTTCTGTCGAAGGTGCTTTATATTTAAAAGGAGAAGGAACTGTTTCAGTCTGTGGAGGACTAACTGAAACCGAATTCAACGCAACTGGAATGGAAGTGGGACGTAAACACTGGAATAGATGATATAGGTATTTTTCCTAACGGCTACCGGGATTCTGCCTCTATCAATGTTAAGGTAAGACATTTATCTTAATTTAAGTTGAGGTTTTCTTTTAAATTCGGCTACTATCAATTATCCGAATATAGCCAAAGTTTTTTCAAAAAAAGAATGCGGGACGCAAAATAAAAAAATAAACCCACGGGACCGAAAAAAAGAATTACTAAAAGGATAGGCAATCGAATAAACCAAGAGACATTATTTTGTAGCGAATCGTGAGTAACCCACCGACCTATCCACAAGTCACCCAGAATCATATGATTCCAAGTACCAACCGTTCCTCGCTCGGAAGATAGGAATTGTTGAAGTAAATGCAATTTAGGATTTGCGATTACAGGTAAAAGTTCTGGAATCATAGGAATCGTCAACATCGCAAAAACGGTAGAAAGTAAAATCAAATAAATATCAAAAGCCCGCATCGCTAGTTTGTGCTTCGGTGCAAAAGCTAAAATCAGCCAAAAGGGACCTGGCGAAAAACTAAGAAGTGTAAAAAGTAGTTCGTTCATTTTAATTCCCTTCTGTCTTCACGCAAAAAACAGTACCTTTGTTTTTACCAGAATAAAAATCAAAATTCCAAACGTTGATACTAGAAGGATTTGTTTTGAGAGAAAAAGTATCAATCTGATTTATGAATTTGTTTTTACTAGAATTTCTCCAGCCAGAAATTGTTTGGTGAGAAAGCTTGTTAGCCCATTCTAATTTTGCAGAATCTAAAGTCTTTGCTTTAATTTGCGAAATATAAGTACCACCTAGAAAATCCAATACAAAGGTAAACAAGCTATTGCCGCTCTTTTTATTTTCGGTTTCGGTTTTAATTAAATCAATAAGCCCGTAACCTCTAGATAGAACACCAAGACCCCAAATGTTTTTCACATCCTCAATAGGCACAAGCAAATCCTCTTCCAAAGAAGATTTTACTCCTGTCACAAAAAGTTCTTTTGTTTTACTTCCGATTCCTTTTATTTTATGATAATCCAAACCATTCGCCCAAGGTAAAATTGCATCATACGGATCAGACGCAACCGTTTGCGAAATATACTTTTGGTCTTTATATTCAAAAAGAAATGTGTATAAGTTTTCACTGCCTTTCATTTTCCTTTTCTCCAATGGGTTTCTCCTGTCTCGTCTGCTTTCTTTTTCCAATGTTTTATCTCTATTAACAACCGCGCTTCCTTCTCTTTATCGGCTTTCGTTTTATTTACTTTTGTCTTAACTTTGATTTTTATGATTTATGTGATTGCTATGATTAGAGCATGAGAATTTTTTTAGGACGCAATCATCCCAATCATAAAAATCACACGAATCACACGAATCACAGTTCAGACAGTTTTTTCTGCTTTCTCACTCATTAAAACAGGAATCCTAGAATTTTCAACCATAAAAATAGATTGCAAAATCCCATCAGTCAGGACTAAAATCAACAGCAAGGAAACAAAAACCAGAACCGGAAAGTATCTTTGGAATAATGGTAGCATAGTGTACAAATATTTATTTGCGTATTATTTGTATTAGGAAATAATATATCTTATCCGCTTATTTTTTCCGATTATCTATTTCATTTCTAATTCCAAAAAGTAACATATCAAGAATTTCTAGAGGACTTTGTTCAGGGTATGGGAATTGAAGTATATTTGAATTCGGATGAATATGAGATCTAATATTCCGTTCTTCGTTTGTATGACCTGGTTGATTTAAATCATATCGAATAAAAGAAAATATTGTCTTTCCGGTTAAGTCATTTTTCGGCTCATATCGAATTGAAAAACTATAAGAATCGATATATAATCCTTTACTAATTTTCTGAGTTGTAATGAAAAAATCAAACCATGAATTATCATTTTTCTTAAAGCATATTCCATTATCCAGATCATCTTCAAAATTACGTATGATATCGCCACCGGAATTACGGATTCCACCACCATAAACTGTGCTAAAGCCGTATTTATCTTCATTAGTTATTTTTAAAATACTGTAAATTTCATTTATGGAGGTTGCTAAAAATTGGTTTTCATGAGCCTTAATCAAAAGTCTCCGTATTTCATTTAGCAATTGAGAAGATCTGTCAAACTGAATAATCAAGAAGATCACTCCTCCCAAGTAAAACCAACCACTCTGCATATTCTGGTTCTCTAGGCAGCTTATGCTCAGCAGCAAGTTTTACAACTTCTTCATCCGAATGTTTAGCCCACTGGCGAAGATATATTAGCCGTTGCTCTATTTCCTTTTCAGTAAGAAAATTTTCTACTTTATCGCATCTCCAAATATGACCACCGATCCAGCTAGTTAAGTTTGGGGCATTTACAAGCATCCTTTCTAAACTTGCTAATGTGAGAATGAATATTGTCATTCGGTTGTTCTGTAGACTATTTCGGTTAACGTCTATATATTGCCAATCGCTTTCGGAAAGTTGCTCTAAGTCAGATAAGATTATAACTGACTCTACAGAAGTCTTTAATATAGCTACAACCTCCTCTCCATTTCGAATTTTTAATATCCCTTTTAATTTTAATTCTCCAAGAATATTAATTTGTTCTAGTAGACTATACGAAATAAGGTCAATAAATTCAGGACTTGGTATAATAAGAACTCTATAGTCAGAGTTGACAGTGCTTAAATAAGCAAATTCTGAAAGATCAACTGATTGAACATCATTGAAATTCATTTTTTAAAAAATTTTCTAATTGTAGGATGAACACGATAAGAAATTTGAAAGGATTTGCTGTCTCTGTATTCAATAAGCAATCCATGCCTAAGTAGGTACATTGCCAACTCTGATGTAGGGTCAAAATTCGAACCCGCTAATATTTTTCTTTGTTCATCATTTACTCCAACTAGCATCAAAGATTTACCAAATTCTTCTGCGGCTACTCTTATATGTTTCTCATCGATCTTATCTGAGCCATCCATATAAGCATTTTCATTTGCACTCTTCGCGATGGAAACCATATGCCTGAGAATTCCGCCAGAAAATTCTGCAATTAAGATGGCGTTTGATTGAGATAGGAAATTTTCGGAGATGCGTTGTAATAATATCTTGACCAAAAAGAGTATTGAGTCTGGATTATTGGAATCAAAACTCCAATGACGAAAAATTTTTCTTTCAAAATTTTCCATGATGTTTTGATTTTTCTGAATTGTTAAAAGTTCGGTAGGTCCAACAAACACTGCTCCAATTTTTAAGATAGAAAGAGCTTGCAAGTCATTTTCTACTAGAATTTTAAAAGACTCTGCATTTATTCTGTCTAAAGAATCAAAAAAGAAAACTAACTGCTTATTTATTTCCTTATTAAGAATTTTAAGATTTTCTAATTGTCTTTTCGTTGTATCGTCTAAATTATTTTCAGGAGGTTTTACTAATAAATTATCAAGTGCATAACCCCCATCATCATGGTAATAGTCGTAATGATAGTCAGGGGAAATCCAACGTTTATTATATAAATTTAAAAATTCTTCTCGAATTTTATTAATCTCCACTGAAGAATTATTAATTTTTTCGCTTATGGCTAAGCCTGCAATAGCAGTGAGCGAACCAGCTTGTAATTTAGTCAAATCTGTATACTTACTTACATCTATGTAAATTCCCATCATATCAGGAACTTTATTAATCTCTTCGCAAGCCATATATAGCTGTGTTGTTTTTCCAGAACCAATTCCCCCTATTATGATGCACTTGGAATCTGGTTCTAATTCTAATTTTGTCGTTAGCTGATTTACTGTATTAAAATCAGAAGGTGGCGAAACGTAGTAGCCATGTTTTTTAAGTTCTTCTGGATCTGCAGTTGGATTTAGCAAAACCATTCGCTCTCTGAATAATTCTCTACGGTTTGACATAGTATACCTTTCTTTTATTTCGACTAAGAATATAAATTCGATTAAATATTATTTTTATAAGAACGCAAGTAAAAAAGACAAGTCTGCTTCTGAACTTATGCCTTGTTTCACCAGCGTCACATTCGATACACGACTTTTCTAAGCACATAAACTTTTTCCTAATCACGCACTCAGTGACCGACTTCATAAACCACAAATCCCCTATCGGTGTTCATCCGTGTTCATCGGTGGTATTCTTCAAAAGCCACCTACATCACAATCGTATCTTTCCGATCTGGTCCTGTAGAAATTATAGAAATAGGAACACCAATCTTTTCATTTAAGAATTTTAAATAGGACTGGCAATTCGGGGGTAGCTCCTCGAAGCGGTTAATGCCGGTTATGTCCGTGTTCCAGCCGGGGAGGTTTTCGTAGATGACTTTGACTTTGTCCATTCCGCATGACGGCATGTAGTCTAGTCGTTTGCCATTTAACTCATAGCCGATGCCGACAGGGATTACAGGGTAGGTTGAAAGAACGTCAATCTTTGTGATGACTAGGTTATTGATTCCACAGATGCGAATGGAGTGTTTAATCATTTCTAAATCAAACCATCCACATCTTCTAGGTCTACCAGTGGTTGAGCCATATTCGTGTCCAAGTTGACGCATTTTTTCTGCGTCTTCGCCGAATAGTTCCGTTGGAAACGGACCTTCTCCCACGCGGGTTGCATAAGCTTTACTGATTCCGTAAATTTTTCCGAGGTGTTGAAATCCTACTCCTGAACCGGTTAAGGCTCCACCGGTAGTTGGATTGGAACTTGTAACATAAGGATACGTTCCGAAGTCGATGTCAAGACCAACGCCTTGCGCACCTTCGAGTAATACGCGTTTGCCCTTGCGAAGTTCTTCGTTTAAGTAGTAGGAAGTGTTTATGATTTTGCCTTTGAATTTGTCTGCGAATTTTTTTAAGCTCTCAAAGATTACTTCAAACTGAACAGGCTCTTCTCCATACAACTTTACTAGTTCTTCATTTTTTCTAGTTAGAAATAATTGCAATTTGTCTTTCAAGGATTCTTCGTCGAGCAAATCTCCTGTGCGAATTCCAATACGCATCATTTTATCAGCGTAACAGATTCCGATTCCTTTTCCGGTTGTTCCAATCTTAGTTCCAGGGCTAGAATTTCTTTCTCTATGCGAGTCAATGATTCCGTGAAGTGGAAGTATGATATGACAAGCATCGCTAATATAGAGTTTGTTGTAAACATCGAAGTCTTCTTTGCAGAGTTCATCACATTCTTTCATTAAATATTCTGTGTCTAACACAACGCCATTTCCAATGACGCATATTGTATTTGGATAAATCACGCCAGAGGGAACCAAGTGAAAAATGTATTTCTTTCCATGCACAACTACCGTGTGACCGGCGTTGGCACCACCTTGGTAACGAACGATAATATCAATTTCTTTACTTAAATAATCAATTACTTTTGCTTTTCCTTCATCACCCCATTGGGCACCAATCACTAAATCTGCTGGCATAAAATTCCTCTTTAACTTCTATTTATTTCTTCTATAATATCAATATTCATCGCAAACCCACAGGCTCGCTTTTCAATTCCGGAAAATTTTTCAAACAAATGGTCGTAAGCCCCACCTGTTACTAAGGGAAAAGAAATCCGATCATAATACCCATGAAATACAAAACCTGTGTAATAATCCAAATCTCGGATGAGAGAATAATCCAAACATAAATCTAGATTTTTAAAATGGGAAGAATATTTAAAAATGTCTTCCGTCTCTTCTATAAAATGTTCTAAGTTCATTTTGTATTTTTTGGAAATGGCTAAAAGGTCTGATTTAATTTCTTTTAATTCAAAACTGAGAATAAGTTT
>JAGOHK010000022.1 GCA_017996175.1 Leptospiraceae bacterium | reverse complement strand
TCTCTTCACAAATGAGTCCAATCACACAAGAAATTAACATCGAGCCATCAAAAGAAATAAATACATTTTGCAATTCCTGGTAACAATCCTTTAGCCACTTTTCAGGATATTTATTTTGAAAGCTTGGGACAGAAATAGTATTTTGAATGATGGATTTAAAAACCGTCCCCATCACCAGTGCTCCGCCAGCACCCTGTAGAGACTTACCCATAGCATCCGCATTCATAAAAACTGTATATTTTTTTTCTTTGAGGTAAATCTGATTAACCGCACAAAGGTCTCCACCAATTTCTGAGAATTTATTTCGAAACTGAAAATTCTTTTTTTGCCGGATGAGAGATTCGATTACAATATTCTCCGTTTTTATATTCCCATTGGAAAGCGGTTTTAAAAGTAGAGAGGTAAGAAAGTAATCTCCATCTTGATGAACTTTTAAATCATTAATTTCAGCGAGTGACTTTTGCAGTTCTCTGGTTTTAATTTCAACCATTTCTTCTAAATGATGTTGATAAGAAAATAATTCTGATTTCATTTTGACAAATACATTACTCATTTGTCCAATTTCATCTTTCCTATGCAAATCTAAAATCAATTTCTCATCCTTATCGATATTTGACATTGCATGATTAAGTGCATTGACTGCTCGGATAATATCCTTAGAAAATAAATAAGAGATAAAAAAACCAATACCAATTACAAAAAATAGAATAAAATAAAAATAAATCCAAATTTTTTCGGTAGCAGCATTTAATTCAGTTTCATTAATTAAAAGCAAAAATTCTAAACTTAAATTCGTTAAACCTTTATTCTCGTAAGGAATTTTCACAACATAGTAATTTTCATTTTGAAAATAAATTCTTTCTTTCGAAATAATAGTATCAATAGAAGTATAGTTTTTAACAAATTCTTTAATCACGGAACTGCTAGCAGCCCGAAGCTCTTTTTTTTCAAACACTGCAATATGAGTTTTATCCGCTCCTGCTATTTCGGAAGTAAACTCATCGTCTACTTTTTGACCAATCAAAATAGTTCCACCCCTTAAAGGAGCTGTCATTCGATACCCTAATCCGCTATGACCAGACTCAAGAGTAGAACTAATCTGCCCATTTAAGGCAGCCTGAATGATTTTTTGCCCGCTTTTATCATCTCCAAAGTCTGCCGGTCTATGGAATCGAAAGTGCACTTTACCATTATTATCCCCTACTTCAAAGATACTTAGAGAGTTTGTTTTCATTATTTCTTGAAAATAATCAGTATTAGCCTTGAGTATCTCTCGATTATTTAAACCTGCTTGTAAAAGCTCAATCGTTCTTGAATTAGATGTAATAGAGCTAATCAGTAATTTCAATTTTTCTTCTTTAAAAGCAAGCTCTCTTTGGAATTGATTTGCCTGCTCCATCGCACGTTTATCCTGAGGTTCGTTTTTAACTTTTTCGACGAGAATCACAAAAACGCTCGTGAGAACGAGGGTGAGCATAATTTGACTTAGTCCTAAAATGGAAAATAATTTTGTTCTAAATTTCATTCCTTCATTTAGTCTAAAATTTACTACAAAAGAATTACATCTATTTAGCAACTCGGTAAATTACTATATTGGATTGTTTATGAGTTTGTAATACAAGAGTAACAGAAAAGGGATATAGATATAATAAAGTAAATGATAAAGGAAAACTTATGACAATAGAAATGACAGACGAATTAGAATTAACCTCAAAAACAATCAGCTTAGAAAAGGAAAATGAAATTTCCTCGATCATTAAATTATTCCAATTTAGTAATCTAAACCTAATCATTTCTAATGAAAAGGGAGAAATTTTCTACGGAAGTAATTCATTCTCCAGTCTCTCTGGATTTTTCGTAAAAGAATTAACTAGAAAAAATTTAGACCAAGTACTAAATAAAAAATTTGATGCATTCGAAATTGCAGAAATAGAAAAAGAATCTGAATGTTATAATGCAATGCGAATTTTAAAAACAAAATCAGGAAAAGAGATAGGAGTAACTACATATAATAGTCTTCTGAGGGAATTTCTGAGTCTATATATTGTTACAATCTTAGTTCCTTCCCCAGCAATGTAAATGAGTAGAATTTATTGATTGCCAAAAAGTAAATATAAACAAAAGTCTCTTCTGTGCAACCTATTCAACAGACTTTCGTTTATCGTTTCCTTATAAAAATTGTTTCCTATACAACCAAACTGATGTTACATTCTGTTCATACTTATTTTAGAACAGAAATACATAGTGTCAAAGCTCCCCATCCAACCATACTAATAGCAAACCATGTTCAAGAAGAGGATATAGTTGCGTTAGCTCATGTGTATCCTCTCATAGAGGAAAAAATTAAATTTTGTTTTGCAATGCGCCAAGATATAGCTGAGCCAAATTTCTTGCTAAAAGAATTTGAACCGAAAGGTTTTGTGAAATTTATTCTGTGGCTAATAGATAAATCACAGATAATCAAGATTTTACTCTTGTACGTTGGGGGAATTGGAGTTAAGAGAGCATTTAGAGATGATGCAAGAAAACTTTTGAAACAAGGTGAACTAAGAGATTTAGTAGATTCGCAGTGGGATAAACTGGCGGAAGGAGTTTTAAAAGGGAGAAATCTATTCTTATTTCCAGAAGGGAAATTTTCAGAAACCGGTCATTTGGATCCAATCAAACGAGGAACCTATTTAATTTTCAAACGAATTCCAAACGTATCTTATAATTACTTTAATTTCACTTACGATTTTATAACTGAATCAAAACCGGTGCTCCATATCGGATTTGGAGAACATTCTAGGTTTCCAGAAAATGCAGACGAATACGAATTAGCCACAGATATAAAAAACAAACTTGGGAATAATTATGTTTTAACACAAGGAAATCTTTTTTCCTATCTATTATTCAGAGAAGATTTAAAACTAGGAATTTTAGAAAAAAGCCTTTCTCAAAAACTAAAAAAGTTTTTAGAAAAAATAAATTCAACAGGTCAATACTTAATCGCAAAAGATCTATTATCCGAACATTTAGAATCTCTTTTTACTAAGTTTTTAGAAAAAGCAATCAAAGCTGGATTTATTCAAAAAGATTCTAACGGAAAAATCACTGCAACAGAAAAACTTACTGTAACAAACTTTCGAAACGGAAAAGACATGCGTCGTCGCAATACTTACCTTTTCCATTACAATCAATTGAAATACTATTTTAGCGATTTAGAAAAAATCTACTTAGAAATATAAAACTACTTTTTTCTATTTTTCCCTCGTCTACTTGGTGCATCTTTTCCTATTCCAGTTTGCCGTGGATCATTTCGTTTCGGTTTAGTTGAGCGATTTGGACCTTTGCCAGCATAACTTTTTTGTTTGGCAATGATATGGCGACTAGGAGCAGGTCCGGTTTTCTTTGGTTTTTGTCCTAAATTTTCCGAATGCGGTTTATTTCGATTTGCCCTACTTGGTTTTGACTCGGAAGAGGAAGTTTCTATCAACTTTGCAATTCCAGTAATTTCCTGTTCGTTTAGCTCTCTCCAATCACCAAGTGGAATTCCTTTGAGGCTAATATTCATTATTCGAATACGCTCGAGTTTTGTAATGCCATATCCAAAGTATTCGCACATACGTCTGATTTGTCGATTGAGTCCTTGAATTAAAATAATCCGAAATACAAAAGAAGATTCTTTTTTGATAAAACATTTTTTTGTAACTTGCCCGAGGATCGGAACTCCGTTTCCCATTGCCAAAATAAATTCATCTGTGATTGGTTTATCCACCGTTACCAAATATTCTTTTTCGTGGTTGTTTCCTGCGCGAAGGATTTTATTTACAATGTCTCCATTATTCGTAAGAAAAATAAGTCCTTGCGAATCCTTGTCCAAGCGACCAATCGGGAATATCCGCTCCGAGTGTTTTACATGTTCTAAGATATTGTCTTTGGTAGTATCCTCTGTGGTACTAACTACTCCCACCGGTTTATTGTAAGCAAGAATAATTGTAGAATCTTTTTTTCGTGGCTCTAACACTAGTCCATTTACCACAACCCGATCTCTCGGTAAAACAATATCTCCAATTTTCGCTCGTTTTCCATTGATGGAGACATTCCCATTCTCTATATAAGTATCCGCCTCTCTTCTAGAACAGATTCCACTTTCACTGATAAATTTATTTAACCTGATGGATTTTTTTTCAAACATGGAAAACCTCTTCTTACAATGTTTTTTTCTTACGTCCCTAAGCCAATCCCATTTGCGCTAGTTCGTAGAAATGTTGGAAGGTTATATCTACTTTTTGAGAAAAAGTCAACCGATCATAACTTGGCTCTGGTAAGTAATGACCGAGAACTACTTGGATTTCGCGTTTTACTTTTTCTTGTGTGGCTTTTTCTTTATACCACAATGCGACTAACACATTTTTAAATTCAATCATTACAAGCGGTAAACCATTCACATAAAAAAGTAAATCTGGTCTACGTGTAATATTTTGTGTTTGTTGGTATTCAATACTGAGTTGGGATACAATCAAAAATTCATTTTCATTCTTAGGGCTAAAGTCAATTATCCGAACATAGTCGTTTTCTTCTCTGCCCTGTTTATTTTTATAACTTACCTGAACGCCACTCTTTATGAGTTCATAGACTTCTTTGTTTGCCATCACCGGAGTCAAAGTCGCCCTACTTTTCATAACTTCCGAAATCGCATAATCAATACACGACTCCGGCAAATGCTTGTTTAACTTAACTAATACATTTTTCAATTTGTCTTTTAAAATTACTTCTTTGAGACTTGATCTTCCAAGTAAGGACAGGTCATCGCGTAGGTAAGCCATAAAATCCTCATCTCTCCGTGAACTCTGTGCTACCTTTCTTTTCTCTCACAGAGCACACCGAGAGCCACTGAGGTTTTATTTTTCATTAGTCGCCATCTTTTTTATTTCTTTATCGAAATCACTTTCATACAACCTGTCTTGAATGACTCGGTATTTTTCATATTCATTCTCGGCAAAAGTTTTTGCAATTTCTGCTGTAACTTTTCCGGCATCGGTAAGAATTTCTTGTTCATTGAATTGCAAAAATGCATCTAGTTTTGTAATCCAATCTTTCATATACATAAGCTTACGATTATTAGCCTGTAATTCGGCATAATCCAAATACATGGATACAATTCTGTTAAGTCCAGTTAGCTCTATAATTTTTAGCAATGCTGACATCTGTTTTTCGGATAGCTCCTTTCGGTGCATTCTTCCAAGTCGTTAATCCCATATTTTCTTTTTGGCTATCTGCACGAGTGTGGATAATTTCAGCAGCCGTTTGACGGGTGATTGCCCAATGAAGTTTGTTCTGGACAGTTGCAAAAAATGTCTTCGTTATATCACTATTAGTATCGTAATCAGCACTACACTGGGAGTATATATCCGTTATCTTCTGATAGAATCTTCTCTCACTAGAACGAATATCACGGATACGCGCAAGTTGCTCTTCAAAATAATCTTTTCCAAAAATGTTTTCAGGATTTTTCAGGCACTCATCATCCATCGTAAAACCTTTGATGATGTATTCTTTTAAGCGTTCAGTTGCCCAAATCCGAAATTGAGTTGCCTGAGCAGAATTGACTCGATACCCAACCGAGATTATAGCGTCTAGATTATAGAATTTAGTTTTATAGGTTTTCCCGTCTTCGGCAGTATGTGCAATTTTTGCACATACTGAATCTTCTATTAATTCTTTCGTTTCGAAAATATTTTTAAGGTGCTTTGTAACTACAGTTCGATCAACTCCAAAGAGCAGGGCAATTTTTTCCTGGGTCAGCCAAATGTTTTCATCTCTAAGAAAAATTTCTACTTTTACTTTCCCGCTTGGAGTGGTGTATAGCAGGATTTCTGTAAAACTATTATTTGGCACTGGTTGTTTTGGTTTTTTAGCCATTGTCAACTTCCCTACTCATCTTTGCAATTTCTATAGCCCTATGTAGTTTATCGGCAAACCACTCCTTCGAAGGTAACTCAGTTAGATATTGAGCTACTTTAATTTCTTTTCCATAGGCAGCACGATTTCCTTGTAAAACAAATTCCTGTATTGATTTACCCACATTACAATACAATAGGGCTAATTCAGAATTAGCCGTAATAGCAATTTTAGTCTTAGCCTGCTTGATTTGCAGGGCAATATTAGCATAAAGTTTTTGAATGTCGTTATCGAGTTCCATCAGGCAATCCTTCCATCATTTACCCTTCACCAATTCCTTCAAACCAACCAAAATATTCTTTTCAATGGAAGCGGAAACAGAATTCAATTTTTCGAATTCAGAAGACTTAACTTTCAAAAGAGAATTAAATTCCTCCTGACTCATATCATCTCCTTCAATCTCTACTCCCACATAACGACCGGCGTTGAGAGAATAGTCTTGTTCAATATCTGATTTCCAGGCTTGTTGTAACTCATCTAAAGTTTTTGCCAGATTATTTAATTCCAAATCAGTCCAAGACTTATCGCTTTTTTGTTTTAATACTTTATCGGCTACTGTCCATAATTCGCTAATGGCATCTTTATTTGTTTTGAGATTTGTATCTAATTCTTTTAGAGCTGCTACATATTCGGTTAAAGTTTCTCCAAAGGCTAAGAGTTGTTTGTTTGTATATTTCTCGTTCCCTAGCCCTGGCGAGCGGAGTCGAAGGGAACTTGTGAGTAGTGCCAATTTAGAAATTGTAATTTCGTTTAGCTTTTTAATAAGACCTGATTCTTCTAATTTCTTTTGGTCTTCTTTGGTAAGTTTCGATTTTGTGTTTGTAGCATATTGTTTTAGATTGGTAAGACTTGTTACTATTCTTTTGTGCAAAGCATCAAAAGAAGTAGGAAGTTTTTTAATTGACTCGTCTGCATTCTTTGCATAGTCAGTAACCAGTTCCAGATAACGCTCATTTCCCCTCGGTAGAGTCTGACAATAGCGGCAAGGTTTTGGATTTGTTCTTCTTTCCATTCCCTTTGCGCACGATTAATCTGGTGATACGTATTTCTGGCATCTATGAATAGAATTTTATCTTTACGATTTGTTTGCGTATATCGTATTCTGAATTTCCCGCATCGGATGCAGAGTTCGCCATTACAAAACCAGCTCTTCCCTTTTCATTTAAAGATGTGGCAAATAAAGAAATCCACAGATAGTTTGCATCCGTAATACTATCGTCCGTATTCTTGCCTTTATTTTTAGGAAGTCCAAACTTAGTAAAACGCTCATCATTTTTAACAGTGGTCTCTTTCACTGACTTCACATTGAAAGGAGGATTTGCCATTACAAAGTCAAATTTTCCAAGACTCTTGTAAGGATCGTTCTCGTAGGAGTTAACCTCTGTTATCTCCCCACGAATATTATTTACCATTAAGTTCATCTTGGCAAGACGAACGGTTTCTCCCATATACTCCTGACCATAAACAAAAATATCATTTATATCATGTTTAGTTTCTTATATAAACTTTGCACTCTGAACAAACATACCACCGGAACCGCATAATCCGCCGCCTTAATCCCATCATACGCCCTAAGCGCATTCGCCGAGTCCCAAAGTTTATTCTCTAAATCTTTTAATTGTTCATTGGTCATTTATAACTACTTTTCTTAATCCACTTTTTACATCTGTCTTTAATAATAGATACCGATACCTCATTTGTTGCCAAGGGAAAGTATATTACATTTCACTTACTACATGCTTACGATACACCTAGGATAGCTTCTCGGGTAAGTGCAAACTTAAGTTCAAAAGTAGCTTTTGAATTTTTTAATAAACTTTGTACCTATCTTTGCACTGATCTGTGCACTTAATTTTAAACCTAATATTGATGTATCGCCAGTATATAGTCATTGTATCCAATTGGTATACAGTAAATAACCACATAAAAAAGTTCGACTTGACAGGGTCATGCACGGGAATTTCTGTATTCATAGAAAGAGTTTTAATCAAAGAGGCGAGTATGAGTTTTTTACGAGATAGAGTTATTTTACTGACTGGCGCAACGGGCGGTTTAGGAAAAGAAATGGTGAAACAATTTACAAACGAAGGAAGTAAATTTATTCTGACGGATATAAAGGAAGAAACTCTTACTAATTTAAAAAAGGAAAATCCTAGGAGTAAAATTCTTTTATCCTTTGCGAGTGACCTCTCTACAAAAGAAGGTGTGAATAAAGTCTATGAAACAATCAAAACTCAAAATTTGGAAGTAGATTTTTTGATTAACAATGCCGGACTTGCAAGTATTGGTCCATTTATGACAACACCGGAAGAGGAATGGGAGAAACAATATGCTGTTAACCTCTTGGCTCCTGTTCGTCTAACAAAGCTTTTCCTCACAGATATGCTAAAACGAGAATCCGGTCATATCGTTAATATTGCATCTGTCGCATCTTATATTTCTTCTCCAGGACTTTCTACTTATTCTTCTACCAAACATGGACTCCGGGCTTTCGGAGAAGCGTTATACGAAGAATTGAGGTCAACTCGCATCCGGATAACGAATATTTACCCCTTTTTTACAAATACTCCAATGATGCAATCTCCGCAATATGGAATGAAAGAAAAAAAACAAATTCCATCCTTTTTACTTTCTACACCACAAGAAGTGATTAGCGAATTAATCTATGGAATCAAACGAGATCATCTCCATGTATTTCCGGGGTTAATTGCAAAAACCGCAGAATTTATGAGTAGGATGGTCCCACAGGGAATGAATACATTCTTTGAATATTTAAGATAATATTAGGCTATACTAAAAATGAAAAAGAAAAATACAGAAAAAAAAACTGGGAAACAACCTATCCAAAAACCGGCTAAAAAACCACCGAATCTAAAATTAAAATTAAGAAATACTCGTTCTTCTGATTACGAAGATATCAGAAACATTATGGATGCTGTTTATTCAAATGCAGGTGGAACTTGGAAAAAAGAAGAATTTATTTCGCAACTAGAGAGATTTCCAGAAGGACAGTTTTGTATTGAGGATAACGGAAAGTTAGTCGCTGCTGTGGTAAGTATGATTGTAAGATATTCTAACTTTGGAGATAAACATACTTACGATCAAATTACATCCCATGGATATTTATTAAATCATGATCCAGATGGTGACACTCTCTACGGGGTGGATATTTTCGTTCATCCTTCTTATCAGGGGCTAAGGCTGGGTAGGCGTTTATATGATGCAAGAAAAGAACTTTGCAGAAATCTAAATTTACGAAGAATCATTATTGGCGGAAGGATTCCTGGTTATAAAAATCATTTTAACGAAATGTCTCCACAGGAATATATAACTAACGTCAAGGACAAAGAACTTTTTGATCCCGTATTGAGTTTTCAATTGGCAAATGGATTTCACGTTCGAAAGATCATGACGAATTATTTTCCTGAAGACAAGGACTCTAAGACTTACGCGACTCTCTTAGAATGGATTAATATCTATTACGAAGAAAATGAAAAATTAATCGGTGGGAAAAAGTCTATTATCCGCGTTGGAGTTGTACAATGGCAAATGCGATCTGTCGATTCCTTCGAAGCTTTTTTAAAACAAATAGAATTTTTCGTTGATGCTGTGGCAGGGTATAAGGCTGATTTTGTGCTATTTCCAGAATTTTTCAATGTTCCGCTTATGGCAAAGTATAATAAACTCAGCCCGTCGGATGCTATTCGTTCGCTCGCAGACTATACTGAAAAAATTAGAGCCGAGATGCTTCACTTTGCAGTTTCTTACAATATCAATATTATTTCAGGAAGTATGCCTGTATACACAGATGAATATTTGTACAATGTCTCTTATCTTTTAAGAAGAGATGGGACATGGGAAGAGCAGTATAAAATCCATGTTACCCCCGACGAAGAAAATTATTGGGGAGTACATGGTGGCGATAAACTGAAAATTTTTGAAACCGATGTTGGTAAGATTGGCATTCTAATTTGTTTTGATGTGGAGTTTCCTGAGTTGCCCCGAATTTTAGCAGAACAAGAAATGGATATTTTATTTGTTCCATTTTCTACTGATACGAAAAATGCCTATCTACGAGTTAGACATTGTGCGCAGGCTAGAGCAATCGAAAACGAATGTTATGTTGTAATTTCTGGAAGTGTAGGGAATTTACCGGACGTAGAAAATATGGATATCCAATACGCACAATCAGCAGTATTCACACCATCTGATTTTTCGTTTTCGCACGATGCGATAGCCGCCGAGGCAACGCCTAACACAGAGATGACTCTAGTAGTAGATTTGGATTTGGACTTACTAAAACAATTAAAAACACAAGGCAGCGTAAGAAATTTAAAATCTAGAAGACATGATTTATATAAGATTAATTGGTTTAATAAACTTTGAATAGAAGGGATTTTATCCCTTCTATTTTCTCTTGAAAATAAATTTTAGTGTTTAGATTTTTTATCGTGGTGATGGCTGAGTTGTTTTTCTAGTTTGTCTTCGATTCCATCAATGCAAGCATGAATTTCTTTGTCAGTATTATGAGCGTTAAAATCTACTTTATCTGCATGAAGATTAAAAGTAGCAGTGATGCTGCCATGTATTTTTTCAAAGCTCACTTCTGCTTTGTTTACTTCATGAACATATTTTTTGAGTCTACCCAATTTTTCATTTGCGTAAGTTTCGGTAGCTTCAGATCTATCTAAATGTTTCCATGTATATTTGATTTTCATTTTCTTTCTCCTCACTTATTAGTTTTTTCCGAAAACCTTACACGTCAAGTAAAAACATATTTTCTTTTAGGGCGAAATTAACAAACTAAGTTATGATTATTATCATGTAAACTGGGGATGGTTGAGAATCCTACTTTCCCAATTTATTTTTTTTTCTTCTTCTAAATCTTGCGGATAACGAGCATAACTCTTTTCTCGACGAAATAACCACTCCTTGGATAATAAATTGGATTGTTCCAAAGCAGTATCGGGAATACATGTATAGGCAATGGTTGTATCAGATTTCGGTCCAATTCCAACTCCCTTCCCTACCCAAAATCCTGCATATAAAAATGCAGAACGAACAGCAGTTGACGCAGAGTATGTGTAAAGTCTAATTAGTTTATCAGAAGAATTTATATATAAATAAAGTTTTTCAAAAAAATCAGCCTTCCATAGGAGTGTATCTGTTTTAAAAGAAAATGGATCATAAAAAATCAAGTCAGGAATTTTTTGAGAAAAAAAGTTTTCGGCAAAATCTCCAAAGACTAAATTCCAACTAAGTTTATTTGATTCAGATTTCCAAGTTCCACTTTCCAATAATTTACTTGGAGCCTTGTGATGCAAATGAGGAAAACATACTGCATTCTTAATTGCTAATTTTAAAGGATCCAAGTCGGATTCAAAACTAATGAGTTGCATAGGTCTTGGATTTTCAATAGATTCAAAACAATGAATTGCCGCCATAGCATTAGTGGCCGCACCAAGTCCGACATCCCAAATTACAAAAGGTTCGATATTTTCAATCTCAGTTGAATGGTTAATCGCGATTAGTCTTTCGGAAAGATTCGATTGTTTGATATAAAGTTCGTTTGCTTCTTCTGTCGGATTACTTACTGAATGCATAACTTCCCCTGAACTCTTTTGACGCACACTAAAGTATCCCTTTTCACTCTCTATAATTTCATAATCCCCTAAACGTTTGCGTTTCGCGGCACGAGAAATTTTAATCCCCCCTGCCCCCCTTTGCGAAAGGGGGTTTAGTAAAGAAGGATGAACTCCATCCCTTTGTATTAATTCTTCTTTCTTGGTTTTATAAAAAGAGGCAAATGTATCATTCAAAATAGCATTTCGCATATCCGCCATTAGCCGGTGATAGAAACCTAGATTGTGAATTGCCATTAACTGCCAACCTAAAATTTCATTTGCTTTAGTTAGATGGTGTAAGTAAGAACGAGAATAACTTGAACAACAAGGACAAGAACAATTTGGATCCAAAGGTGTATCGTCTAATTTATATATACCTCTACGCATTTGCAACTTTCCAATACTGGTAAAAGCAACTCCGCGTTGTGCTTGCTCAACCGGCAAGATACAGTCAAACATATCTACCCCACGATGAACTGCTTCGAGTAAGTCAATCGGCGTTCCCACACCCATTAGGTATCGTGGTAAATTTTTAGGAAGTAAAGAAGCAGACAACTCACAAAAATCATTTCTTTCGTCCTTGGTCTCGCCAACAGCAAGTCCCCCAATTGCAAATCCATCAAACGGTAAACTAGTTAACATATCCGCACTTTGTTTGCGTAAGTCTTGAAAACAGGCACCCTGTACTATTCCAAATAGTGACTGTGGCGAATCTCCTCTTGCGGCTAAGCTACGTTTTGCCCAGCGATATGTCAATTCCATAGCAGACTTAGCAAGCGCATACTCTACAGTAGACGGAACACACTGATCGAGCACCATCATAATGTCAGAGTTGATTGCTTTTTGCGTTTCAATACTGAGTTCAGGTGAGAGCAAAATATTTCGTCCATCTACATAACTTCTAAATACTGCCCCTTCTTCCGTAAGATTGCGCGAATTGGGAAGGCTAAAAATTTGAAATCCACCGGAATCAGTTAACACAGGTAAATCCCAGTTCATAAACTTATGAATTCCCCCGAATTTACGAAATACTTCCACACCTGGTCGAAGTAGCAGATGATACGTATTAGCCAGTAGAACACGTGATCCCATCGCTTTCAGCGTATCTACATTTTGTGACTTTACAGTTGCCTGTGTTCCCACTGGCATAAAAATAGGTGTAAGCACTTCTCCATGCAGTGTAGTAAATCTACCAACTCGCGCCTTACTTCCATTTGCCTCTGCTTCAAGTTTAAAATTTAATCGGGACATTTTGTATATGATTTATTCCTGAGTGTTTCTAGCTAGAACTTTTTGTTTAGACCCATTATGATAACTGAACAAAGCACTACTAGCGTTTCCATGAACAATAAAACCTGACTCAGAATCGTTAATCGATTCAACTGTCCCCATAAGCGAATGATCTCTCCAAGTGGAAGTTGCATCTGACATTCTAATTGCATGGAGATAACCACGAGTATTCGCTACTAATAAAATATTATTTTTTAAAACTGGACTCGGGACAGGCATTTCCTCTAACAAATACTTGTGACGCAATGAACCAGTATCTGCATCTAACCAAAACATATTTCCACTATCGTCAAATACAATAATGCGATTATTATAATTCACTGGTTGAATAAGTATAGCGCCTGGACTTAAAAAAAACCAGTTTCGTTGTCCCGTAACCAAATTCAAACTAGTAATAACTCCATCTTGCGTACAAATTAGTAATTGGTTTCCAATCCTAACTACAGGAAGTGTGGGTAATGAAGGTAGAAGATAAGTCCAATTTTTTTTATTTCCACCGGCTCTCGAGTAAATAATTGCAGTTTGTGTTTCTAGATCAATATTTGTTTCAAAGATTTGTCCTTCAAAAGAAAGTGGTTTAAAATTTACACGAACTTGTAGATCAAATTTTTGGTTTTTAGGATTAAAGGTAAAATAATAGTATCCGTTCAAGTCAGAGTAATACACAATTTCTTTTTTATAGTGATACTTTAGTTGAAGAAATTGTTTATAGTCTAATCTAAATTGAAATTTACATTTTAAATTGGAACAATCGGATGAATTTTCTTCCGGTTCTTTTTGGGAACCATCCATGCCCATTTGATTCATAATTTTATTCCTAGTCGACAAGGAGGATAACGGTTTATTGGGATTATCCTCTTGTTTAGCCATTACCAATTCCGTCAGGTATAAAACAGCTTTATCATTCGTTTCCTTATTTCCAGAACAAGAAATTAAAATTGTACAAATGGTCAGTAATAAATAGAATTTCACAAAAAGCCTCGTATTCAATTTTTAAGTTTTGGGAGAAAACAAAACTTATCTATATTTAATAATAGACGATTTCAAAAATAAATGCAATAGGTGATTTCCGTAATCCTATAGAATTAGGGAAAATACCTATGTTATTTCTTATCTTGTAACTTTTTAATACAACCTTCTAGCACTTTATTCAAATGCATTTGGTCGCGGATAAAGGTTATTTTAGGCCAGGTGGCAAGTTCTCCTTTACGAATATAATCTTCAAACTCTTCTTGGGTTGGATTGGTCATAATTTTAGAAACTGATTCTAAAGTCATCGGATAATAGATGTTAATGTCTCCTCTGTATTCTTGGTCAATCATGGAGCGAGCTTTGTCAACTACTGAAAGCCAAGGCATTTTTTCTGATAGTTCCACTCCTAAGTCCATAAACTTAAGTAGGGGAGCTTGTAAAGTGGAAGAAATTAAGTCTTGCATAAAAGGAAACAATCCTTGTTTTTTTTCCTCTACTACAAAAGGAATTACGTGGGGATTCGCTTGTGAGACGATAGATCGGCTAACATTGTGTAGCCTTATTATTCGTTGCATAGGTACATCTAAGTGCACAGATCCATCAATCCAAGTCTCCGATTCCATATAAGGAACCACTTCTCCTGTATTATTTTTCTGCAATAGAGTCACAGGTGGAAAAATTCCGGGAAGGGCACAGGAAGCAAGGGCACTATGTTCGATGAGTAAATTAGGAGTGCTAAAATGATTTAGCACCCTTGGGCGTTGGCGTTTTCTTGTTGCGGATACGGATATGTTTAGCGTTCTTCCTGATTTTTCATAAGCTTCTTTAAAGGTAAAGTCTCCAATATTACTTTCAATATGTTCCATGAGTTGACTTGGATCCATCACTGTTCCGGCACTTAGTATATCTTTCGGCTCACGCATTTTTATCGCTACTCGATGAATCGCTTTGGGATTAGCAAAATAGCGGGTCAACTCCTCATCCGTTTTACTACAAGCGGCGGCGGCGACTATCGCACCCATACTAGACCCAGCTATAATCCGAGGAAGTAGGTTTTGTTCGTGTAAAGCTTTTACAACTCCCAAATGGTAGATTCCAAAGGATGCTCCCCCACTGAGGATAAGGGCTGTATTCCCATGAATTCGATTTCCTTCTTCAAAGATTTTAAGTTTATCGTTATCCGTTATCCCCGAAAAATCATTATCACAAATAAAATTAATTGAGTTTTCGATTTCTTGAAAGTATTCAGATATAATATACTTAGTTCCAGAATAGGCTTTTTTATAAAGCTCAGGAGTGTTTAATTCCCATGAATGCCTAGAAAGACTTTCTTGAACCACGTCGATTAGTTTCAGCCCTTCTTTATTGGCACGGTATTCGCGCATAATATTGATATGCTCCCGCAAAAGTGAGGAATGGAATATATCAGACTCATCTTGTTTACGCCAAGAGATTCGGTCTTCTTGTGTATCCATTTTAGTAGCGATTGTAAGCCATTCTTCGTATGTAGTAGCTTTATTAAAATCTAGTTCTTCCATTATTTCAACTCCTGAATATAATTTTCAATAGCTTCTCTAGTAGTCATCCAATTTCGATTTAATTTAACAGCCGGAAGTTTTCCTCTTCTGGCAAGTAAAGAAAGATATTCCATCGAATAATCACAATACTTCGTTGCCTCATTTAACGTAATGTATCCCTGCTTTGAGTTCGGCTTAACAGGAGTAACCGCTTGTAAGTAAATGATTAGAGATCTCTCAATTGCCCGTCCAATAAAGTCCATATAGGAATCCATTTTTCCATTATCCGCTTCTCGTAAAACGCGGTAGTATTTTTTTCTATCTAAATATAAAATCACTGCCGGAGGATAACCGTGTTGGATTAAAACTAAGTTCATAATGAGTCTTGCCGTACGACCATTTCCATCTATGAATGGATGGATATGCACAAACTTAAAATGAATCCAAGCTGCCAGTTCAGGGACGGATAATTTTGAATAGTTTTCATAGTACCAACTAACCATATCTTCTATGAGCGAATTAATCTTGAGAGGATTTGGAGGAATATGCCTTGATCCCAGAATTCGAACTTGTGTTCTTCTAAAAACTCCTGCATTTTCATCATTGATTTTGGTAAGAATTAGTTCATGCAAATTCAAAATAAACGTTTTGCTAAATTTGACTTTCTTCTGGATTGCTTTGTAGATAAAGTCAATGCCTGCTTTATGATTAATTACTTCAAAGTGCTCATTTAAACTTTTATTTCCAACAGTAATTCCATTTCGTAAAACAAGTTCCGTTTCTTGGAGAGTAAGAGTATTTCCTTCAATAGCATTGGAATTATACGTCCACTCAACTAGAAACTGTTCGCGCAAACGATTGACAATCGCCTTGTCCAGTGGTCGGTATTTATCTAATTCTTTTTTTTTGCCAATCAGACTTTTAAGTAGTTTGGGTTTCATGTTGTATCGTATCGGATGAGTCAATTTTAAACCTATCCGATATCTAGTCAAGCAGGTTTGTATCGTATCGGATAAGTCAAAAAAATATCTATCCGATACGATAGAACCCTGCTAGATTTGCAAGGCTCTAAGCGCCCGTGTCAAAATTCTCCCAAGAAAATAGTAGCACTTTTTTGTGAGGATGGTAATTTTTTAAATATTATTCACTCACCTTACGCAAAATTGATAATTTAAGGAGCCAAAGATGATTTTGAGAATATTAGAGAATGCTAATGAATTAATAAATTCAATAGCCCGCGGCAGCGAGCCCACCGCTAGGTGCAAACCTCAAGTGGACGCTGGGCTCACCTTGCATAAGGTGAGTTATTCATAAAAAATAATTTTTGTTGCTTAATTCCATTAGGATTCAGAGAATAGGAATAAACATTTTCATCAGTCATATCAAATTTAAGAGAGGAATAAACAATGAGTAACCCTGCATTAACAGAAAATCTATTTGCAAACCGTTCCGCAGTTGGAACACAACGAATGACAATCGAGGGAACTACCAATAAAGCGTTTGCCTTATTAGTTCTCGCCTTACTTACAGCCAGTTACACTTGGCAGATGGTCAGGACGGCTGGAATGGAGTCCGCCTACCCCCTTATGATCGGTGGTGCTATTTCTGGATTTGTAATCGCACTTATCCTTGTGTTCAAATCAGAATGGTCAGCCTTTCTTGCACCTGTATATGCTTTAGCGGAAGGATTATTTCTAGGTGGAATTTCCTCTTACTTTGAAACACTTTTTCCAGGTATAGCAGTGCAAGCAGTTTCTCTGACGGTAGCCGCAATGGCAACGATGCTTTTTTTATACAAAGCCAGAGTGATCCAAGTAACGGAAAAATTTCGCAGCATAATGTTCGTAGCCACTGCATCTATTGGTGTTGTGTATTTAATTACATTTGTTTTGAGTTTTTTCGGAGTTCGAATCCCTTACATTCATGGAAGCGGATTAATCGGGATAGGTTTTTCCCTTGTGGTTGTTGGAATAGCTGCGTTTAGCTTAATTCTCGACTTTGATTTTATTGAAAGCGGTGCGGCTAACGGTGCACCTAAGTATATGGAATGGTACGGAGCATTTGCTCTGATGGTTACTCTCGTTTGGCTCTATCTAGAAATATTACGATTACTTTCTAAATTAAGATCGAGCGATTAATGTTTAAAAACCTCATCTGCTCAATGCTTTGCGATTAAGAAAAATATTTCAAGATTACCACCGATAGGGACGATGAACACCGATAAAAGATAGGATTGACTTTGAATATTCTCCATTCAGTCTGAATCCGTATCCTTTTTTATCGTTCTTTTATCAGTGTTAATCGGTGGTATTCTTTACTCGGTTTTCTCTTGACGCGATAGCATTACTTATCGCCTAATTTTAGTTATCCCCTAAATATCCTCATCCGACCAACCAACGTCAGAAAGGAAGTCGTCATACCCGCCATCATAAGTAGAAATTGTATTATTATCAAATACGATTAGTTTTGTAGCAACTGCTCGTAAATGCATTTCGTTGTGGGAAACCATGATGACAGAACCATCAAACTGATCGATTGCTTCAATGAGGGAATCACAAGATTGCATATCCAAGTGATTTGTTGGCTCATCTAGAAATAATAAATTTGAGGGGGTAACAAGTATTTTCCCTAAAAGCACACGACTTTTTTCACCACCTGATAAGACCTTGATTTTTTTGAGCGCAGTATCACCCGAAAACATAAGCCCACCTGCGATATTGCGGGCAATGCTTTCTGTACATGACTTATCTGCACTTTTGATTTCTTCAACGACTGTATTACTATCATCCATATCGAGTTTGTTAGTTTGTCCGAAATAACCTTCTTTCAATGAAGGATGTTTACTTACTTTACCGGATACTGGTTGTAATTCACCAGCTAAAACTTTTAGAAGGGTAGATTTACCTTTCCCGTTTTTTCCAATGATACAAATTCTATCTCTCTTGCCTACACTAATCGAAAAATCTTCTACTAAAAAAGGAGCAGAGCCTGTATAAGAAAAAGAAACACTTTCCGCAGAAAGCATTTGACTCGCCCCAAACGGAGCTGCGTTAAAAAATAAATCCAAGTCTTCAATTACGTCTAACGCTTTCATTTCTCCTTGTTTTTCTAACTTCTTTACACGCGACTGGGTTCGGCTCGCAAAACTTGCCTTAGCCTTAAACTTGGCGATAAATATTTCTTCTTGTTTGCGTTTCTTTGCTTCATTCAGACGAGTTTTTTCGTAAAGCTCCTCTGCTTCATTGATCTGTGTGTAAAGTTTTTCGGTATCGCCTTGAATTTTAATTGCCTTGGTGCGGTGAATTGCAACTACATGCGTGACTACAGAATCCATAAAACTTCTATCGTGGGTAACAAGGATTATCTCCCCCTCCCACTCGCGTAAAAATTCTTCAAGCCAACGAATCGTCACAATATCCAAGTAGTTGTTTGGCTCATCGAGCATTAGCATATCTGGTCTTGATACAAGAAGTTTGGCAAGGTTCATTCGAATCTGATAACCACCGGAAAATTCGTTCGGGTTTCTCTCCATATCCGCTTCCGAAAAACCAAGACCAGAAAGAATTTTTTCCACCTGCCAGGTTTCATACTCTTCGCCCTCAGGAAGACCGAGAGAGCATTCTTCGAGCACAGTTGGCTTTGTAAATTTTAAATGTTGATCTAGATGACCAATTTTATAATTCTTAGGAATTTGAACCGTTCCCTTATCAGGCTCAACGTTACCCAATATCATTTGGAATAATGTCGATTTGCCGTGACCATTTCTACCGACTAACCCCAGTTTTTCTCCACGGTTCACAGCCACACTCAAATCATCAAATAACAACTGACTCCCAAATGATTTATGAACTCCAAATATTTTTATCATATATAATTCCTTTAGCAGTCAAGATTTTAGAAACGGCAAGAAATTCTACTCAAATTATTTAAAAATGAACTTGACATAACCCTATTCAGTAGGATACAGTAGTTTTGTGACTAGGCTTTTTGTTACACTGAAAGAATTCGATACTTTATGGAAGGGTGTTGGATTTGACGATGGGGATTTAAGAGAAGTCGAAACATTTTTAATAGTAAACCCGCAGTACGGAAAAGTTATTTCGGCAACGGGAGGTTTGCGAAAAATGCGATGGGCTTTGCCGGGGATGGGTAAGAGTGGGGGAATTCGAATTCTCTATGTTGATTTTCCCGATCATGAAGTATTGTATTTTATTTCGTTAATCAAGAAAAATGAAAAAGAAAATATTTCAAAGGAAGATAAGAATACAATCTCGCGAATGATTAACTTGATAGAAAAAAACCTAAGGATAAAAAAAGAAAAGGAAGGCAAGGGCAATGAAAAAAGTAAAAGAAAAAAATAGAACATCTACAGAAATAAACGGCAGTATTATCAAAGGTTTAAATCAAGCATTAGTACACGCTAAGGGGAATAAATTATCTGTAGTAGAGCACAAAATGTCGATTTTGCCCCTGACTAGTTACAAGAAGAATGAAATCAAAGTTATCCGCAAAAAAATTAATCTTTCTCAAAATCTTTTTGCAAAAGCGCTAGGGGTTTCTAAAAAGACTGTAGAAGCTTGGGAATCAGGAAGAAATATTCCGCAAGGACCCGCACAGAGAATTTTATATATCATTAAAACGAATCCAGTTTTGTTTAAAGAACTTAAGATAGTTTCCTAAATAGACTTGTCCTCCATTGCCCAGATTTCTATTCGAACGAAGTGAGATTAGAAATCTGGGCAATTCTAATACTATAAACCTCGTTGACTAAAGAAATATCTAACAATTTGTAGTCTTTAACACTAATTTTTTTAGATACAATTTAGGTATTTCTCAAAAACTTAGGTACCCAAAATTAATATTACAGGAAAAATAAACCAATGTCACTCAATGATTTTATATTCACCTCTGAATCCGTTTCCGAAGGTCACCCCGATAAAGTATGCGATCAAATTTCTGATGCTATTCTAGATGCATTTTTAGCACAAGATCCAAAATCAAGAGTTGCCTGCGAAACTCTTGTTACTACAAACTTAGTTGTTGTTGCTGGTGAGATCACAAGTTCTGGGAAAATTGATGCCCAAGAAATCGCAAGAGGAGTCATTAATAAAATCGGTTACAACGATATTGCAATGGGATTTGACGCTGAATTTGCTGTAGTACAAACTCATATCCATAAACAAAGTCCTGATATTTCCCAAGGTGTAACCGAAGGACAAGGATTATTCAAAGAACAAGGAGCTGGTGACCAAGGTTTAATGTTCGGTTTTGCTATAGACGAAACCAAAGAACTCATGCCAATGCCAATCCAATATTCGCATGCTCTCATGAAAAAATTGGCAGATCTTCGCCACAGCAAAAAATTAAAATTTCTTCGCCCTGACGCAAAATCACAAGTAACCGTTATTTATGAAAATGGAAAACCAGTAGCTGTGGATACTGTTGTTATCTCCACTCAACATACTCCTGAAGCAAAACACAAACAAATCAAAGAAGCAGTCATTGAAGAATGTATCAAAAAAGTAATTCCACTAAACCTTTTAAAGAAAACAAAGTATTTCATCAATCCAACAGGAATTTTTATCATCGGTGGTCCGCATGGTGATACTGGTCTAACTGGAAGAAAAATCATCGTAGATACTTACGGTGGATACGGACGACATGGCGGTGGGGCTTTCTCAGGAAAAGATCCTTCTAAAGTAGATAGATCTGCCGCTTACATGGGTCGTTACATCGCCAAAAACGTAGTAGCCGCAGGACTTGCTAAAAAATGCGAAGTGCAACTTGCTTACGCCATTGGTGTTGCAGAGCCTGTTTCTGTATTGGTAGATACTTTTGGAACAGGAAAAATTCCTGATGCTGAAATTGTAAAACGTGTTAAGGCTAATTTCAAGTTAACCCCGAGAGGCATTATCGAAACATTGAAACTTCTCGAAAAAGGTAGAACTTACTCTGAAACAGCAAGTTACGGTCACTTTGGTAGAACGGGAGATACATTTACTTGGGAAAAAACTGACAAAGCAGAGGCGTTAAAAAGTTAATGGGTGCCGTAACAACGAATACAAACTCAGAATTAAAAGCAACACGAGATGCTTATGGAGAAGCATTGGCAGAGTTGGGAGCGGCAAACGAAAGCATTGTTGTTTTAGATGCTGACCTTTCCGGTTCCACAAAAACCAATGTTTTTAAGAAAAAGTTCCCGAATCGTTTTTTCAATATGGGTGTTGCGGAACAAAATCTTGTGGGTCATGCTGCTGGCATGGCTCTCTCCGGCTTAATACCGTTTGCCTCATCATTCGCAATGTTTCTTGCTGGTCGTGCTTGGGAAATTGTGCGCAATAGCGTAGCTTACCCAAACCTCAACGTAAAGCTAGTTGCATCTCACGGTGGAATTACACTTGGAGAAGACGGTGCATCTCATCAGATCATCGAAGACTTCGCTATCATGAGAGTGATTCCGGGGATGACAGTGATTTGCCCCTCAGACTTTAACGAGACTAAACTCGTAATCAAAAAAATTGCTGAATACAAAGGTCCTGTTTATGTTCGTGTTGGTAGACCTCCTATTCCTCTAATTGAGCGAGAAAATTACCAATTTGAAATCGGAAAAGGAGAATTACTTACAGAGGGAAAAGATGTTCTAATTGTAGCATGTGGACTTTTAGTTGGAGAATCTTTAAAGGCAATTGAGATATTAAAAGAAAAAGGTATCTCTGTTTCCCTAATCAATATGGCAAGTATCAAACCCATTGATAAAGAGCTAATTCTAAAACATGCTAAAATCTGTCGGGCTGTAGTTACCTGCGAAGAACACAATGTAATTGGTGGACTGGGCTCTGCTGTAAGCGAACTACTTTCAGAAGAATTTCCCGTACCAGTCATCAAATTAGGTATGCAAGATGTATTTGGGAAATCTGGTACATGGAGTGAGCTACTAGATTACTTTGGAATGCGCGCTGCAAATATTGTTACTCTTGTTGAAAAAGCACAAGCTAAAAAAACGCAAAACTAGCCCTTTTTTTTATTACATACAAGTTTATTTACTTACCTGTACTAAGTTTTAAACTTGTATTTCCGATAAGAATAGAGATATACTTGTAAACACCTAGTTGTAAAATTGAGTTGGTTTTTTAGACATAACTAGTCTGTGGCTAGGGGTAAATGTTTGATTTTTTTAAGAGAGCATTTATAAATATTGATTTCTAATTTTTTTTGATTTCTCAAGATGGGATTTGGAATTGATAATAAGTATATCAGTTGGGGAGAATAAGAAACGAATGATAGATCCTGAAATCCAAACGGAAAAGATTGTAACCCAAAACAAAACTTTTCTAGTTGATTTAAAAAAGAATCAAGCGGGATATTATCTGAAAGTTTCCGAATGGTCAAATAGTAAAAAATCTTCTATTTTTGTTCCAGCAGAGGGAGTTGATAAATTGATAGAAATTCTTTCAAAATTTCAAACTTTAATTGCTAATGACAAAGAAGAGGAAGATAGATAACTATGGACTTTTTAAGCACTAAATTATTCCGTACAAATGAGGAAGGAGAGTTTCGAATGAAGTTTAAAAATATTGTTATGATGGTGTTGATAGGTGTTTTAGGGTTACCTGCTCTGTATGCACAGGCTCCTGCAAAGACGACTACCCCAGCGGCGGCTCCGGCAGCTACTGGTGGCGGTGGTAGTGGTGCAGCAATTGAGCCTTTGGAAAGAGTTACGCTCGAAGACTTCGAAGAGTCTGAAGACTGGAAAGCAAAGTCAACTACTCCGCTGGGACAAACCAAGGTTCTAAAGATGATACAAAGAGGTATCATTAAGGATGTTTTCGATGAGCAATCGACCCCAGACAAGAGAAATGATAAAGGGGAATACGTTCCTGTAGAAGCAGATCAAAAAGATAGAATCGGTGCAAACCATATTCTCGGGGTAAAAACATACTTCGCAGAAAAAGGATTTGATCGAGTAGAACTTTCTCCTCCTCACGAATATATCATAAAAGGCAAAGCTCGCCAAATTTCAGTTTGGGTTTTAGGCAGAAAATTTAAACATACCCTTTACGCAAAATTTAGAGATTACCGTGGTAACACTCATAATATCCGACTTGGTCGTTTAGATTTTTATGGTTGGAGAAAGTTAACAGCTCCGATCCCTGGTTATCTTCCACAAAGCACAAGATATTCTTTGTTAGACAAGAATATTCACTTTGTATCTTTATTTGTAGCAAGCGATGTGCATGAAGTAGCGGGAGATTTTTATTTCTATGTGGATGACTTAGAAGTAAGATCTGATAAGTATGATATGATTTATCCTGGTTTTGAAATCAAGGATAATTGGTAGAATTTATTTACTTGGTAAGAGGGAATATATATGAACAATAAGAAGAAATTACTAGGTATGCTTTCAGGTTTAATCGCAATTCTAATTGCATTTTCCGGCATAGCCTACGCAGAAAAAAAAGGATTAGCAACTACTAACGGAAATGACCTTGGATCAGCAGAGTTAAAATCAATCACTCTAGAAACTTGGGACAAAACTGAATGGGAAGTTTTCACAGACAAAGATTCAGAACTACCTGATACTTACGGAAAAAAACCTTGGAAAAAAGATTTACCACCGTCTTCACAGTCTATGAGACAAGTGAAACTTTTAAAAGGGTATCCAAGAGATGTAAAATATCTTGATTTAAGCAAAGACAAAGAAAACGCACAAATCCTTGCTCTCAAGTTTCACTTTACCTTTCCTGGAAATAACGAAGTAACGATTAGACCTCCTCGAACTCCAGACTTTTTAATCAAACGCCCTAGAATGTTTATCAATGATAATGCATTTTCTAGTGAAGAAGCAAAAAAAGATCCAGCTAAGAGAGACACAAATAACGTAAATATGCAACCTATTTACGGGGTTGAGTTACCTGGTGTAACTAAATCTATGTCTGTATGGGTTTTAGGAAGAGGAATTGACTATATATTAGAAGGTTGGTTCGAAGATTATAAAGGTGATACACATGTGATTAAATTTGGATCTGTGAATTTTGTAGGATGGCGTCCATTGACTGCAGTAATTCCTTCCAATATCCCACAATTTGTAGAGGCATACCCTGCAACTAAAAGTTTAGTTTTCAAACAATTCAAACTCAGATCTACGCCAAAAACCGGTGGGGATGTGACCTATCTATTCTTTGATGAATTAAAAATCTTAGCTGATACATTTGATGTTCACTTTGATGGTGCAAATATCGACTTTGATCCAGAAGATTGTTCTAACAAACAAAGAGTGGAAGAAGTAGAAGCTAGAGCAAAGGGCACCAAACCAGTTAAAGAGTGTGGTGGTTCTAAGGATGCAAAATCCGCTCCACCTGCTGCTGAAAAGAAGCCTTAGTATTTAAAGCTTCCTCAATTGGAAAGTCCTCACCAAGTTTGGTGGGGATTTTTTTTGCCTACACGCTCTGAAAATTTTAGTAATCGCTTATCCACCAAATTACTTTACAATTAAGGAAAACATTTAAAGATTACCACCGATGAGCACCGATAACTAAACGATGTTAATTGAATTTAGTACATTCTTCTCTGTTTCATAACGAGCGTCGTTTAGTGCCATATTATTCAATTCCAAAACCAAAATAAAAACCATCGTATCTTTTATCGTTCTTTTTATCGGTGTCCATCGGTGGTAATCTTTGAGAGGCTCTGACAGTATTGCCTGCGCTTACATTACAAATGTTAGCCCAAAATACATATATTGCAAAATTCAATACGGATTATATGGAAGTAGATTTTGCAATATATTTTATGGTTTACTTATTTCCTAACCCTAAAATATTAGAATTTAGCGTCTTCATTTACTAAAATTTTCAAATAAAAATAAATCTTTAATTGCTTTTGGAGTGGTTTCATGTCCCAAGAAACAGTCATAACGAACGAAAAAACAAGCAGTGATCTAGATAAGCTCACAAATCTTTTCAACGAAGAAATCTACGTACGTGTAGATGCGTCTTCAGTTCCTGTCACAAAATTTAAAATCTTAGATGATTTAATTGCTCATTACAAGTCCATTGGCAAGTTAGATGAAGCCAATCAGAAGGTAGAAGATCATTTAAAGGATCATCCTGAGAGTATCTCGGCTCGTTATCTTACAGGTTTTATTTCCTTAATCCAAAACAAAATTGAAGATTCTAATCATCTTAAATCTCTTTTGGAGCAATTTCGAATCCACGGCAAATGGACTATCATTGAATATATATCAGATCATATTTTACAATTCGGAGAACAAAGGCTTGCTCTAAAATTTAAAGCAGAAGCTCTTGAAAAACTCAACAAAAATAAAGAACTCAAACTGGTTTTAGAAAAATTAGCTAAACATGACAGAAAAAACCCTGAAATTGCAAAAAAATATGCTCTTTCGATTTTGGATGAAGATAAGGACAAAGCTATCATTTTTTTAAAACAGGCTGCTGAGTCCTTTGCAAGATCCAAAGAGTATGGTCAACTAGAAGAAATTTGGGCAATCCTCACACACCATAATTTTGAAGATCTCCCATTTTTTGAAAAAATAGAAAGAATTTTACTCTCTGCTCGTGAAAAATCTAGAATTGTAATTTTATTTTATCCTTTAATGGAAACCTATAAACAACTGGAAGACCATGACAAAACAATTCTTCTTCTCAAAAAAATCTTAGACCACGAACCTCTTTCTCAAAAAGCAAGGAATGATTTAATTAGAGCCTACAAAGCTAAGTATGCAAATCACTCTCTCCTTGACGAATTCTTAAAAATGTCTGAGATTGGAAATAGCAAAAAATCTATCAAAGCCTGTATCACTAACTTTGAGAGAAATATTGTATTTGATACCAATAACTATGTAATGCATAGAAATTGGGGAGTTGGTCAAATCAAATCCATCAGCAGCGCAAGTGATTCAATAGTTGTAGACTTTTTGGATAAGAAAGACCATAAACTTTCCATACAAATGGCGATTACAAGCCTAAAACCTCTGAAGAGAGACCATATCTGGGTAAAACTCTATGAGAACAAACAAGAAATCGTGAATCTATTCGCAAATGATATTCCAGGATTTTTTGTAGAGCTTTTAACTTCCCATGAAAATACGATGATCCTTGGCGATATCAAAGCAGAGATCACCACAAAGTTCCTAGCAAAGTCAGAGGAATGGTCAAAATGGTGGAATAAAGCAAAAGTCCTACTCAAAAAAGATCCCCGTATCGGATTCAATCCAAAGAAAAAAGACGAAATCATTTACCGCCAAAAGCCAATTTCACTTACAGAGGAGCTTTCGGATAAATTTGCTGCGGTTACGGACACCAACAAAAAGCTTGATATTGCTCTAGAAGCCTTAGAAGTATATGAAGAAGCAGAAGGTGCTGTAGAATCTTTCAATCATTTCTATTACGAGGAAGAAGAAGCAAAAGATGTTTTCCGTAAACTAGTAGCTTATATCTATTTAGAAATTGCATCTGGAGTTATCCACTCTGACGACTTACCTAGACATCAAAAACCGGAAGATATTCAAAAATTAATCCAAGGATTATCAAAAGAAGAATTACTTACTTTCTCGAAACAACTCACAAACGTAGACGTTAAGAAAAACTATGTAAATCTAATTCGCAAGTATCACTCAGACTACACAAATATATTTATGGGAATTCTTTTTGAAGTCCCAGTCAAAATCAATAAGTATGCATTTAGTGTTTTAGTATCTGAAGGAAAATATTCAGAGCTCAATTTATTCATTGAAACAACGATCAACAAATCAAAGGAAAATCCAGAAGTATTTTTATGGGTAGCGAAAGCTATACTTTCCGCTTCATGGGATTACTCTTGGCTAAAAGTTTCCACACAGGACTTAGTACTAAGAACCTTTCGTTTGCTCAAACCATTGGCAAAGATCGAAGATAAGGGAACCAAACTTAAGAATGCGGCAATGGATATACTATTTGGAAATGAAAACGAAGTAGTATCTGAAATTATAAAGTCCAGTGACACTGACTTTATAAGAAAAATTTACGCTCTCTTTAAAGAAGTTCCTTATGTCACCGATGCTGAAAAGGATAAGCTACAGACTCTTATCAATAGTTTAAAACCTGGCTTTTCTTGGGATGACAGCTACACAAGCTCCGACGATGACTCCACTGAGGATACCTACTCTATCCCTAGCAATGTAATTCTTGTCACTAGAATGGGATTCAATGCAAAGAAGGAAGAGTTTGAACATCTTGTGAATGTAGAGATGGCTGAGAATTCAAGAGATATTGGGGAAGCTCAAGAGAAAGGGGACTTAAGAGAAAATGCTGAATACAAAGCAGCAATGGAAAAACAAGTTCAATTACAAGCTCAAATTAAAAAGCTCGAAACTGAACTGAAAAGTGCACAGATTCTAGATATAACGGATGTCAAAACGGACAAAATTAATATTGGCTGCACGGTAAAACTTAGAAACGAG
Organism: Leptospiraceae bacterium; assembly: GCA_017996175.1. Lineage (GTDB taxonomy): Bacteria > Spirochaetota > Leptospiria > Leptospirales > Leptospiraceae > UBA2033. Next base: position 24,320 of record JAGOHK010000022.1, on the reverse strand, counting down.
AACAACGGAGAAGAAGATACTTATTCTATCTTAGGAGCTTGGGATGCTGACACTGAAAAAAATATCATCAGTTACCAATCTCCAATGGGTAAAGCACTCCTAGGCAAAAAAATTGGCGATACAGCTTCCGTAGATTTTGAAGGAAGTCATATGAACTTCAAAGTCTTAGAAATTAGCCGATATACGATATAGTTCAATACAGACAGACTGTGTAACAAGTCACCTCGATACGATTTTCGAAGCTCGATGGAAAATGGAAAGAATAACCTTTCAAGATTTTTCATTTGAACCATCGGCGAAAATCACTCGGTGAACGACTTTTTACACAGCTTCTCTACTCTTGTAAAATTCCTACTCCGTAATATTCCACTCACAATCCACTGGCAAAAAACTAGGTCCATCGAACTTAGGAACGCCTAGTCTCTCAACTTCAAAATCCAAGACATCATCTTTCCAAAGATAACAATTCGTAGTATGATTATCCCCCTCATGTAGCGCAAAACCAAGATTATACTTTCCATGAGAAATATTTAAAGGAAATGTAAATCTAAAATCAATAGTTGAGCCTGCTTTTAGATTCTTTAAGTCTTTTTTGAGATGATAGGAGTTTGTCCCAAAAATTCTTAGTCCTTTTGCATCATCAATATGAAATCCTATGGTCAAATCAGGAATAGCCGCTTTTAGCTGAATCGAAAATAGAAGAGTAACCACTTCCCCAATTCCAAAAATAAATTTGGTAACACCAGCGCTAGAAAAAATAATTGAATACGATTCTATAAATTTAGAGTTAATATTTTTTTGGTTTGAAGATTCTGAAAAAGAATTTTCGGCTAGAATCTGAATATATTTTTTTAGAGCTAACGCCGGTAATCCGTCGAATTCAATTTTTCCTTTTTCTATTACAATCATTCTATCAGAAATCATTTGTAATAGATTTAAGTCATGACTCACAATCACAATTGCTGAACCTTCTTCTTTGAACTTTTGAAAACGAGAAAGGGATTTTTGTTGAAAACTGGCATCTCCTACTGCCAATGCCTCATCGACTAAAAGTATATCAGGACGATTTGCAGTAGCAAGTGCAAATCCAAGACGCATTATCATTCCAGTAGAATAATTTTTGAGAGGGACATTTCTAAATTCCCCTAACCCTGAAAAATTAAAAATTGAATCTGTCAGAGTTTCAATTTCTTTGACCGAGTATCCCCAAACGAGCCCATTGTAATAAATATTTTCAAAACCAGATAATTCAGAGTTAAACCCAACTCCTAGTTCCAAAATAGAACGAATAGATCCTTTTTTTTCTAGGACTCCCGATTGAAACTTAGAAACACCAGATAAAACTTTTAGGAGGGTTGATTTGCCCGCCCCATTTCGTCCAATGATTCCGAGAATTTCTCCAGAATTTACAGTCAGATTTATATTTTTCAGCGCCGTAAATGAGCGGCTACCTGGTATTAACCCAAAACTAGCAGCAGTTAAAATTCTCTCTAGTGGCGAGTTAAATCCTATATACTTTTTTGTAAGATTTTGAATTCGAATCACAGGTGATCCAATACTACTTCATCTAATTTGAAGCGAGTTAAAATAAAAATCAAAATAAAAATAGAAAGAGGAATTAAGAATAAAAATATAGGGAATTGAATCGAATAATCCTGCAAAGTAATTGTACGAAAAATATCCAAAGGAATTAGAAGCGGATTATATAAGTTAACCTCCCGTAAAGTTCCAGACGGAAAATACAAAACAGGCAATGTCCAAAATAAAATCTGCGCAATAAGTCGCATGATAGGAGAAATATCTTTTAGTAAAATATTTATCCGAGCTAGATATTCTAAAACGAACATCAAATACAATCCAGTAACAAACATTACTAGATAGGATAAATAAAAATATCCTAAGTCCAAACTTCCTTTCCAAAATAAAATACCGAAGACTGGAATGGAAATTACGAAACTATGTATGAGCATCTGCAAAAAAGGAATCCATAAAAACAAATTTGGTCCAAGGCTAGATCTTTTAATCAATTGTCTGTTATCCGTTAAAATTGTAACTCCACGAACCAGCATTTCTTGAAGAGGAATCCAAAACAAAAGTCCCACAAAAATATAACTGGAATAATCTAATTTTGAGTCAGGCAGATTAGAAGATTTATTTAAAATAAAAAAAACAAATGTGTAAATCGAAATCAAACTTAAACTTTGAATCAGCATCCAAAGTATACCCAGAACACTGCCTGCAAACTGAAGTGCGTAATCTCGCTTGACTAATATCCAAAGAATTTGTAGATTTTTTAAAGCTAACTTCATAATATTTAGAATTATATGGAATAAAAAAGTTAATTACCTTGTTTCCACTGTAATATTCAACTATACTTTCAAGACTTAGCTCTTTATCAATGATTGATTTTACGGAAGGAAGAATTTTTCAGATTTTAAAATGAGTTTTTCTTTGGAACAGGAAAATACTCCTTCTTTTCCAACCACCCACTGATCCAAAAGAGTAACTTCGAGCTGGGAAAGCAAATTACGTAGCTGGTAAAAGAGCAAATAATCAGAATTGCTCGGGTCACAGGATTGACGAGGGTGATTATGAGCGATAATAGCGAACTTAGCGGTGTCATCTAGGACTTGTTTTACGATTTCTCGTGAGTGAACCCCAACTTCCTCTAAACTACCACGAGCTAAAAGGTCAAAGTTGATCAAACTCCTATCAGAGTCCAGAGTAATTAAATAAAAACACTCTCTAACTTCCTTAATTGCTTTCAGATGCAAAAGTTCCAATAGCGAACCAAAATCATTCACTGGTGAATTAAATAGATTCTTAAGCTTTACTCGATGGCAAAGTTCTCTTAGGGCAAAAAGGGTGGCAATTTTTGCTTTTCCAATGCCTTTTTGCTTGCTCAGTGAAGAAACAGGGGCATTGATCAACCCCAAAATTCCTGAAAATTGAAGCAAAAGCTCTTTAGAGAGAGTTTCTACATCTCTATCTCTACCCCCGCTCCCGAATAATACTGCAATTAACTCCCAGTCCTGTAGTTTTTCCGGGTTTCTGAGAGCAATCGAACGAGGATCTGTCTTAGAGGTGAGTCCCTTAGAAAAAGAGAGACTCAGATTCTTTTCAGGTTGCGTTTGGTCAGATCAGAAAGTTGATTGGAGACCCAAGCACCATTCTGAACAACTTCCCCTTGAAAAGCCTCAGCAAGATATTCCTCGAAGGTTTTGCTATATCTGTCCTGAACTGGCTTAGGCTTAAGCTCAGCACCAGAAAGACCGCCCTTTTTCCTACGATAGTAAACTGGATGTTCCAAAGATCTAATTATCATGGTGTCCTCCGTTTCATTTATTAGACGACATAAACAGTTATTATGTCAACCCAAAAAGAAACTAAATATTTGTATAGCATACATAACATGCGTTAAGTATATGTCAAGTTTTTTATGAAATTTTTACGAATTTGCTAGTAAATTTCGATAAAATCCTTTCCTGCTTATGAAAATAAGTATAATTTAAAGGGAGGACAAATTACGTTTTTTTTTGAAAAAAAATATTTTTTTCGATAAAAATGTCTAAAAACTCTCCCGTTTTGTGCAAAAAATCACTTCGACACAATTTCCATAAATATCCAACCTAACAACACCGTATAAGTTTTCGTTGCAATTTTATGTAATTCAAAAGAGTATGTCGGTGGAACGAAAAACTTTGGGAAATACGATAGTTTTACTGATAGAAAATGATTTAAACTTAGGTCAAAATCTATCTATACAATTAGGGTTATCTGGATTCACAGTCAGGCAAATACAAAAACCGAATACTCAGTTACTAATTTCCCAAAATCAAGAACCCATTGACTTCCTTGTTCTAAATCCAAATTCCATAAACAACGAAGATGAATTCAAAATTGTAGAACAACTCCTAGATAAATTCGAAATTCCTCTTTTATTCTTAGAAACAAACACAGATTTCCATTTACCCAAAGAATATGAAAAACTTATCTCATTCGGAATCCTAAATCCAAATTCCTCTCCGTATATTTTGGAATCAACTCTAAGAATTGTGTCAAATCTACATTCTACTCTCAAAAAATCCAAAGAGAAGGAAAAAGTTCTCTCTGAAAATGTGGAGTTAATGCAGAGTATCCTCGATTCTTCTACCGATTTTATTTTTGTAAAAGACACTAACCTTCGGACAATTCTTTGTAATGAAATGGTCGCTAAGTCTGTTGGAAAAAATGCCTCTGATTTACTCGGGCACAATGACATTGAAAACGGAGTTGACATTGAACTTGTAAAAGGAAATCCAGAAAAAGGAATTCGCGGTTATGAAAACGACGACCTCGCTGCTCTAAGTGGTGAAACTTTATCCAATCCAGAAGATTTAGTTTATTCCAATGGACAAGTCTATGTTTTTGATACGGTCAAACGTCCGCTCAGAAATCGAAAAGGGGAAATTATTGGGTTACTTGGTATTAGTCGCGATGTGACAGAAAGAAAAAAAATACAGAATCAATTAGTAGAGAGTGAAAAGCGTTTTAGAATGCTCTATACTGAAAAGGTAAGTGGTATGTCTATACATGAAATCATTTTAGATGAATTCGAAAAACCTATAGACTTTCGCTTTCTTGATGTAAATCCTGCATTCGAGAGATTAACAGGTCTTAGGTCAAAAGATATTATCGGTAAAACAATTAGAGAAGTGCTTCCTGCACATGCTGAACATTGGATTAATATATATGGAAAAGTTGCTTTAACTGGTGAAAATATTAAATTTGAAGATTACGCACCAGAGTTTAATAAATATTTTTCTATCAGTGCGTTTAGTTACTCGAGAGGATACTTCGCAGTAGACTTTGAAGATATTACCGAAAAAAATAAATTAGAAGCAATGATTCAAAGAAATCAGAAATTAGAATCCATCGGTATATTAGCCGGAGGTATTGCGCATGACTTCAATAACCTATTAGCTGGAATTTTTGGTTATCTAGAAATTGCGCTTATGTACAGCAAAGAAAATGTATTTGTAACAGATTTTCTAAACAAAGCAATCTCTGCCTACGATCGAGCAAAAGCGCTCACATTGCAATTACTTACTTTTTCGAAGGGTGGTAATCCGATCAAAAAAATTGCCTCTCTTATTCCAATTCTAAAAACAGCCATCCCATTTTCCTTTAGTGGTTCTAGTATAGCAATCGAATATGATCTCGATGAAAATCTATGGATAACTGAAATTGATGAAAACCAAATTGCACAAGTCATTGACAATATAGCGCTTAACGCACAACAAGCAATGCCTGATGGTGGAAAATTCATTGTAAGAGCAGAAAATATTATCCTTAAACAAGAAGAATTTCCAATTAGTAAATCTAGTCAAACATTTGTAAAAATTTCTTTACAAGACAATGGAATAGGGATTCCAAAAGAAATTTTACCTAGAGTCTTTGATCCATTTTTTTCAACCAAGATAAAAGGAAATGGTCTAGGATTGACGACTGCCTACTCCATCATAAAAAAACATGAGGGATTTTTAGATATTGAATCAGAGCAAGGAAAAGGAAGTACCTTTATCATTTATTTACCTGCTCTGAAAACAAAACCTGTCACCTACTCTGAAGAAAGAGAGTTTGTACCAAAAGGAAAAGCAAGAATCCTTCTCATGGACGATGAACGATACATCCAAGAAATTGAATACTTACGAATGAATACGATGGGGTACCAGGTATTTCTTGCTAATCACGGAGATGAAGCTATTCAAATTTTTAAAGAAGCAGAAGAAAAGGGAAACCAATTTCAATTAGTTATCTTGGACTTAACCATTCCAGGCGGACGAGGTGGTATTCAAACTCTTGAAGAAATTCGAAAAATCAATTCCAGTATACCCGTGATAATAGCAAGCGGCTACTCCGAATCACCCGCTATAGCAACACCAACCGAATATGGGTTTAATGCGAGCCTAAAAAAACCCTATTCAAAAGATGAATTAATCAAAATTCTAAACAAATTTGCTCTTTAACTAAACCCCGTTAAAATCTTTTTCTTTGATACCTTTCCTTATATCAAATCACGTTATACTAACTTTTTTAGTCGAAGTATGTAATTTTCTTAAAATAAATCGCACAAATTATTCGCTTTTTGCTCTAGATTTATTTGAGGAAAAATTATGAACTATAGCCCAGAACAAAAATCAATCCTTGAGGATGATTCCAATTTCAAACAAGTCATTGCCGCAGCAGGGTCTGGCAAAACTAGCACGATGATTGCCCTACTCGAAAAAATAATTTCTGAGAAAAGAGAAAGACAGGAGGAAATACTCGTTATTACCTTCTCTAAAAAAGCGGTAGGCGAAATTAAAGAGCGTCTAGAGAAAAAAGTTGGAGAACAAAAAATACGGATCCAGACTTTTCATGCTTATTGTCTTTACATTTTACAAAAATACAATCCAGATTATAAAGACACTGGAATTAAAATCATCGAACCAACAGAAAAAGAAAGAATCTTTAGGGATTACTTCAAACGAGAGCGCTTTAAGGTAGGAGGAATTCCTTATGAATTTTTACTTTCTTCTTCTAGTAATTTCCTAGAAAAATACTTTCCTGATATTGAAATTGAGGTAAATGAATCTTATACTCTCTACAAGAAAGAGAATGGAAAATTGGACTTTGACGATCTAGTTGAGATTTACTTAGAGGGACTGCGTGTTCAAAAACCGTGGGCACTCGAAGCACGCAGAGAAGTTAAACGAGTCATAGTAGATGAATTCCAAGACACAGACCTAGAGCAACTGGAGTGGCTAAGATTGCTAAACCCCGAAAGACTATGTGTAGTGGGCGATGACTGGCAGGCAATTTACGGATTTCGTGGTGCAAGTACAGAACCTTTCTTAAAATTCAAAGATTTCTTTACTCCCTGCTCGATTCACTTTTTGACAACCAATTACCGCTCCTTACCCGCAGTGATTCAAACATCATCTCTACCTATTTCTAAAAACAAAAAGAATATTCCCAAAAAAGTAAAAGCATTTCGCAAAGGAATCGCAAGAGTCTTTCGAATTTGTTTATCAGAAGAAGAGACTCTTGAATCTTTTTGTGAATTCCTGCAAAAACAAATAGCGGATAATCCGGATTCAATGGTATTATGCAGATCCAATCTAAGAATAACTTACTTAATCAAACTAGGAATTCCCGAAGCCAATATCATGACGATTCATGCCTCAAAAGGACTCGAATTTCACACCGTTTTTGTAGACTTACATTCGGGTTGGAATTTAAAACTAGACGAAAGCAAAGAAACAATCGAAGAAGAAAGGCGAATTTTGTATGTCGCACTTAGCCGCGCCAAGGATAACCTTTATATTTTTGGGAATCGCAAACCCAAGAAAGATTTAATCGAAGACCACTTTTTTGGCTACTTCCGATTTGCCGTTAGAGAGATTAAGATAATTGACTAATTTATTTCATCGCAATTTCAACCGCGTTCTTTGCACCATCGTAGATACCATATTTAGCATTTCGAATAACGCATTCATTCATACGTTGTAGGATTTGACTTTGTTCGGTCAGTAATTTTACCATTTCGAATGCGTGCTCAGGCTCTCTACATTCAGTTGTACCTTCTCCAATTTCCATGGAGCGAAACGCAGATGCAGCTTCGTGATCACCAACGCGACGAATGAATAATTTTGGAACAGGATAGAATGCAAGCTCAGATGGTTTTGTAACTAAAATATCCGAAATACGAATCAAATAATCGGTAGTTGTAAATGCTTCATAGTAATTTTCATAAGAAAATAAAGTAACAGGTTTGATTTTCGATTCTTGTGGCGAGTCAAAACTATGAGTTTTACAAAACTCTAAAAGTGTGTCCCAGTCGCTGACTACATGGTAGTTTAAACCCATTTTTTCTAATTCGATTTTCAGAATATCAAAAATAGAGCGATGATCTCCCGTGTTGATAAACAGGTGTAATTCGCCATTCTTAAGTTTGTTTTTAATATTATCTATAAAACTAATTGTATAATTTTTTTGTGCTCCTGCACCACCAATTGGTAATAGAAGACGTTTTGGTTTTTGCTGTTGAATTCTTTCGATTCGAGCAATTGAGTCTACCATAACGTTAGTCACCAGAGGCTCCGACACCCAATGTCCCGCAACATGTAGATTTTCTTTTGGAACACCCATATCAATAAACTTATGATAAGACGCAGGACTTTGTACTAAATTGAGTGCTCCTGGAACAAGTAAATAATACTGCGGATAATTATCACAAATCAAATGGACTACATTTTTAAAACCAGCCTCAACTGCAATTTGTCCATTGAGCGGATAAGTGGAAATATACGGTAAATCCCGCGAAAGATCAGACATCATATTCGCATAACTTTCAGCAAGCAGATTTGACAAAAACAAAGATCCTATATTTCCCTGTGCAGTGAGTTGCCCCCAAGCCCATTCCACAGGACCACCCCACTCAGAAGAAACTCGACTCATCTGACTATAAAGCCCGTCAATTTCTTTGATCGCAACTGCCTCATTCGATTCAATTCCAAGTAAATCATGTAAATAAGGTTTTATTTTTTTTGCGAGCACCCAGGAATAAAGAGCATACGCCATTCTATGATGTCCATAACCCATACGAATAGTTCCGACAAGAACTGATTTATCAGGCACTTGCACACCATCTCCTTTTTGAAAAATTTCTAAGTCTTTGAAAATGGGTGATGATTTTGTAGAAAGAGAAATTTTCTGATCAGGATTAATTCCATAGCGTAAAAATATAGCTGTCTTTATTAAATGTGCATATCCCACCGTCAAAAAATTTGGATTCAATCCAAAAAGTTTTTCTCTATTCATCTCTAAAATTCTCCCCTTTCCTATTTCTAGGAATATAGGAAAATAAAGGTTTGTATATGGAAGTATTTTTTTCTCCAGAAAAAAAAATCCTTACTGCTCCTAAGAAAATATCTATAATGTAATGAAATCTAAATGATTGATTGAATCAAAAACTATGAGTTATATCATGGAAAGATACATACTAACAAGTTAGATTGTAATTGACAGAGGTAAAGTTTTCAAGAACCCTGTTTCTATCATGCAAAGTTTAATTCAAAAATCTATTTTGAGTTTTATTATAATCTTTGCTGTACTCTCACAAAGTTTGATTTATGACTCAGGGCTTTGTTTTATGAGAACGGTCAGGCAGATATGCACGTGTAACCACAACTCAGTTAGAGAGATTCATTCTAAGGATTTGGCAAAATCAGATTGCCACGATACTAAAAAAACAGTACATATCTGCTCTTGTAAAAAACCCAAAAACCCAAACGAACTTTCCAACTTAATCAAACAAATATTTTTTATTTCCTTTTTTAATTCGTCAAAAATTTCCATTCAACTCAGAAAGTATATACTTCCAGTTTCAAATCATCTAGTAAATCTAAAAGGATTCGGGCTAACATTAATTAAACCCCCTCGAATGAGTTAGGCGATGTCTGCCGTATCTGGATTCAATTTGATTCAATTGTTTCTGTAACCGGCAGACCCGCGCTCGCGGCTACGATCAATAATTTGCAGCTTCTATTGTTTACATTAAATCGTTTACTGAAATAAGCAAATTATTGACCCCGCCTTGATTCGTGGTGAGCGTGTAGAATCCATCGCTATCGCTATATTTAGATTAATCTCAACAATCAAAGGCATAAACAAAATGCCACAAACTACGGCTAATAATAACTAGCCTTTAAAATCAAAGGAGAATTTTATGAAATTAAGAACTATTCTTGGACTTTTATCGTCCATTCTATTTATATTTACCTGTAGCCTCACTCTTCCCAATTCAGATAAAAGAGAGGCTAATGATAATAATCTTCTAGTAGCGGCACTCGGAAGTCTAATACCAACATCCTATACTTCTTATGTGCTCGTACCAAACTTGGATACAACTATGCCCTACCTAAGTATTATAGGACATAAAGATGGAACAAATATAATGCAAAGTAATATAATCCTAGATGCAAACCCTGGAGATTCAACTGCTACAAAAAACGATCATATTTTTGCAAATTTAACTAACGCAAACAAAGTTGCGGTAATCAATATTACTAGTAATGGTGCAAGGTTAGCAAAATACATAGATGCAGGAAGTAGACCAGTGCATGTATACCAAGATCCAGATGGAAAAATCTGGACGATGAATGATGGAAATAGTGGAGTGGATAATATCAATTCGGCGTGTAATACTGCCGGCGTAGGTTCTGTCACGATTATGCAAGATGGTGTGAAGGGAGCGGCAGATTCTGATATAGCAAACATAATCAAACATCTCTGTGTTGGTAAGGGTCATCATAAAGCAATCTTTACAGCAAGTCCCAAACGAGCTTTTGTAAGTAATATTTCGGATAACTCGGTTTCAGTGATCGATAATGATTCTACAAGTGGAACTTATTTGACTGTCCTTAACACGATAAGTCTGGGATCTGGTGCAGGTCCTCATGGATTTAGTTATTCTTCTATTTCAGGCAAAGTCTACATATCCGCACAAACTGCTGGAAACCTAATAGCCGTTAACCCCTCAACACTTGCAACTGAAACAATCACACTTGGGAAATCCGGTCCGTCTAGCGTGTCTCCGAGCGGGCAATACATCGCTGTCCCTGGAAAAGACACTGCGACTGACGCTGACCATGTAATCGGAAAAGTAACTATAGTCAATGTATCTACGAATATATTCTCAACCGTAAGCATAATAGATATTAGCCCATCAACTATAAAATTTAGTCATGACGGAAATCGTATGTATGTATCCTCTGCGCAAGCAGGTACCGGAAACCAAGTCACAAATCTAAAACAAAATGTTTTACTAGTCTATGATTCTTCTAACCTTCCGAGTCTTACACTTCTGGCGCAGGTAACGGTAGGGGATGCGAAAACTGGACATAGACATATTGCCAGTGCAAGTCACGGGTCTATGGAACATATATTTGTACCAGCAGGAGATGGGATTTTATATACGGTAGACTCTGAAACGAACACTGTCACTCAGAAATTAGAATTAGGGGGGAGTTTTAGCAATGCGTTCTTTCATACACTAGGTTCTACACCAAATCATTCGCATTAACAAACGAATTCTAGGGATTGTGTAAAAGCATTGCCATACTACAAGTTCATCACAAGGTTTCGTGGTATTCTTCACTCGAATGTTATGCTTTTGCACAAACCTAAATCATTTATAGGAGAAATAAAAATGAAGACATTAGTCATTATCCTCATCTTACTCGGTGGGTGTATCGAAAAAAAAGATAGTAGCAAAGAAGACTTAGCCACACTTGTAGCTTTGAGCCAATTAAGCAATTCCGCAAAGGCTTGTATTACTAATTATACTTGTACAACTGCTCCTAGTTTTAGTACATTAGCCGCTGCCGGTACAAATACTACATGTGGGGCTTCCGGCTGTCATGATAACACTACACAACAGTCCGGATTAGTAATCACAGACTATAACTCAACGAAAGCATTTACCAATCCAGGAAATCCTTGCTCTAGTAGAATGTATACAGCAATATCAGCTGGGGCAATGGCAGGAAATTCAAATGCGACAATCAATAAGGCAGTCTACTGCTGGATTGCCGGTGGATCAAATCCATAAAATAAATTTAAGGAATAAAACATGTTAATTCATAAGAAATACATAGCGCATACTCTTTGTATACTGCTATTCTTCACAAACGAAATTAAAAGTCAAAGCCACGAAGGGCATGACCATTCACAGCCATCTAAAAAAGAAGATACAGTTAAACCAACAAAAGAATTAAAAAAATCCAATTCGAAATCAGTAGAGGTTGAAACTGTTAAGCCAGAAATTGTCCCAAACGAGGAAATAAAACCAATAGATAAAAAGGAGTTAGAGAATACTCAGGATAATCCGCATATCCATACAGGTCCAATTACTACTCCAGCGGGTCTAATGCTTCCTCATATACATAACACAAAGGACTGGGTGATTGACTATATGTATATGCAAATGGACATGCGAACGCTATACAATGGAAACAATAAAGAAGATCCAGGTAAATATCTAGCAGGTATTGAGTATAATCCTACAATCAGCACAATTCCTGCAACACAGGTAGGAACAGGCAATGCTCACAATCATTCTGGGACAACTACGAATACCACAACTCCCGATCCGCTCCCCTCTTATTATATAGGATCTCTAAATCCAAATTCTTACCGGTATATGTCCATGCCTGTTTCGATGAAGATGGAGATGACTATGATTAGCCTCATGAAGAATATAAACGACAAAACTGCGATCATGATTATGTTACCCTATTTGAACAATAGTATGCAGATGCTCTCAGGAAATTTAGAAAAATCTTTTATGAGAACTCAGGGCATAGGGGATATTGGTATTACCCTCGCAACCAAGTTACTCGAAAAGGAATCTCATACCATTAACCTACAAATGGGGTTAACATTACCCACTGGATCTATTGATGAAAAAAATACTATGCCGCTCATGGGAAATGTAAAATCTCCCTATAATATGCAATTGGGAACAGGGACATTCAATGCTATTCCTGGAATCAGCTACCTATTCAACAAAGGAAAATTTACATTGGGAAGTTTTGCACAAATTACGCTTCGAAATGGGAAAAATGATAATGGTTATCGGTTTGGAAATCGCTACGAGTTCTCACTCTGGACTTCCTACATATTACTAGATTGGTTGGCTCCAACATTACGCATAACGTCTACTAAATGGGATAATATTTCTGGTGCAGACCCAAACCTGGATCCCACTATGGATCCACAAAACGACCCAAATAGGCAAGGTGGAAGAAGAGTTGATTTACTGGCAGGGGTTAACTTCTACATTCCTTCCCTATCCGAGAAAATGAAAGCGGGAATTGAATTTGGAAAACCTATCCACCAACACTTAAATGGACCGCAGATGGGGGCTAACTCGCTGTTTAACTTTCGTTTTCAGGCATCGTTTTAAAAATAAGAAAAGTTTAAACTAACTCATAATGAGTTGCTGAAAATCATGCTTTCAACTAACTTTCTTTCCGCCATAGTAATTCCAACTTACGAGTTCTTCGAAACTTCTTCGTTCGTCCGATACCCAGTCTATTGTATTTCGTTTTCCATCTTGGTTGATATATCCCAAGCGATAAACAGCCATTAGCTCATGGGTATCAGGCACTTTTAAGATTTCTAAAATTTTATTCCAATTTTCTGGAATTTCCATAGGTGTGGATACGAATTGTAATCCTATACCGAGGGAAGTCGCTGTTAGCCATATATTTTGTAATGCAGCCCCCATTGAAATCAGTGAGTAGATACCGGACTTTTCTCCCGGACGATACTCCTCTTTTCGAAGCATGAACCCAAGTAGAAGTGGGGATTCGGATACAATTTTCTTTGCATCCTTGCCTAGAATTTTCGGGACTCGCAAGAAGTTTAAGAATTTTACTCCATCGTCTCCAAATATTTTTGATATAAAAGGGCGAAGAATCGTGGGAATTTTATCTATGTAAATCCCTGATTTTTTTTCTTCGATTTCTGTTTTTGAAAATCTGAAGTATTGGAGATAACGTTTAAAAAATTCTCCTTTCGCCATGAGTTCTTGCATGGACTCTCCGGCAATGTCTCCAATTTTTTTTCTGACCCCTGTATCTGTCACCAAAATGAAGTCCCAAGGTTGGCTATTAAAATGGGAGGGAGCACGATTTGCTGCAAAAATAATTTCTCTTATATGATCTTCTAATAACGGTTTATCTTGAAATGCCTTATTGGTAGTTTTTCTTCGTAAAATGCTTTCTCTTAATTCCATGTTTTAGTTTTTCTTTCGAAAACCTTCTAAGTCAATAAATAAAAGATTAAATTTACTTGAATAATTTCTGTCTATTTTAAAATCTACTTCTATGAAAATACACCCAACAGCAATCATTGACCCAAAAGCAGAGTTACACGAATCAGTCGAAGTCGGTCCCTTTTCCATTATCGAAGGCGATGTCCAAATCGGAGAAGGAACTTGGATTGAAAGTTGTGTTCGAATTTATGCCGGCACACGTATTGGAAAGTTTAATAAATTCCATCATACCGCAATTATCGGCGGTCCACCACAAGACTTGGGTTTCAAACTGGAAACCAAAACCTATACTATCATTGGAGACAATAATACTTTCAGAGAAGGGATTATCGTTCACCGTGCAACCAAAGAAGGTGGAGCAACAAAATTTGGAGATCGTAATTATTTAATGGGGCAAACTCACGTTGCCCACGACTGTGTCCTCGGAAATGATAATATCATTGTATTAAATGGTCAACTTGCAGGGCATTGTCATGTCGGAAATAAAGTTTTTATCTCCGGTCTTGTTGGAGTTCACCAATTTTGTAATGTTGGAGATTACTCTATGTTAGCCGGTTGTTCTAAAATAGTTAAGGATGTTCCCCCTTACGTTACAATTGACGGAAATCCTGCAACTGTGATCGGGCTAAATGCTGTTGGTCTCAAAAGAGCAGGATTTAATGCCGAAACTCGTGACAAAATTAAACATGCTTACAAAGTTCTTTATCATTCAAAAATGAATACTCGAAATGCGTTAGCCGCACTGAAGGCAGAAAATGATCCAAGTCCTGAAGTGCAAAATATCATTCGTTTTTTTGAAGAAAGTGATCGTGGTGTAACTGACCACCGAGAAATATGAGATTACTCGTCACCGGCGGAGCTGGTTACATAGGAAGTCATATTGTCTGCGAGTTAAATTCTCGTACCGACCATGAAATAATTGTGGTAGACACCATGGAGAAAGGTTCAGAAATAAATCTTTTTCCTAAAAATGAATTCATTCAGGGAGATATAGCGGATGACGCTATACTAAAGAAAATTTTTTCAAAGCAAGTAGATGCAGTATTTCATTTTGCTGCATGGAAGGGTGCGGGTGAATCGATGTTACTCCCTGAAAAGTATTCGATTAATAACCTCAATGGTACAATGAAACTTCTGACTGCCATGTCCGAAAATAATTGTAAAAAATTCATTTTTTCCTCTTCCGCAGCCGTTTATGGAGCACCTGTTTATCTGCCGATAGACGAAAAGCACCCCTTAAACCAGGAAAACTATTACGGTTACACTAAATTTGCCATTGAGGAAAATCTAAAATGGTATGATAGACTAAAAGGAATTAAGTATGCCGCACTTCGTTATTTTAATGCAGCAGGTTACGATACAAAGGGTCGTGTACGTGGATTAGAAAAAACTCCAGCCAATCTCCTTCCCATTATCATGGAGGCAGCATCTGGAATGCGAAATGGTTTTGAAATTTTTGGTGATGATTATGATACAACAGATGGAACTTGTGTTCGAGATTATATCCATGTGAGCGATCTGGCACTTGCTCACCTACTTAGTCTTGATTATATTGTGGCGAATGAGAGTTCAATCACGATTAACCTCGGTTCTGAAAACGGGTATTCTGTAAAAGAAATTACATCTATGGCAGAAAGAGTTGTAGGAAAACCAATCCCTCATAAAATCGTTGGTCGCCGCCCCGGAGATCCAGCTAAATTACTTGCGTCATCCGCAAAAGCTCGTGAGCTATTAAACTGGAAACCAGTTTTTAGTGATTCCAAAACATTGATTGAATCTATGTGGAATGTATACCCTAAAGGAGTTTTGTAAAATGATTATTCTAAAATCTATATTCGTTGTAGTGATCACTATTTTAGCTTTTGTTCTAATTGCATTCTTTGGACCTTTTATCATTGCACAGTATGATCAAAACCCAGCTTGGTCTTTTATTCCTATGATTACGATTCCAATCGGAATTATCTTAGGGCTAATTGTTGGAATTGTTATCGTATACAAATATATTGTTTGATAAAACCAAGTGTAAATTGATATACCATGCCTTATGATATTACATTTTGCGGCGGCGGGAATTGCCCTTTAAAAGAAAATTGCCTACGTTTTACTGGCATTGCCTTTGGACGACAGGATTTTTTTGGAAACATCCCATACGATTTTGTAAATTCGAATTGTGATTACTTTTGGGATGATCGACCGAGTGAGGATAAGATTCGTTTGCTTGCATATCAATTATGGCAAAAAGAAGGGCAACAACAAGAAAAAGATTTAGAGTATTGGCTTGAGGCTCAAAGCCAACTCATAATCAACTTACGAAATTCATAGAAAATAGAAAAGGGTTTGGGTTGCATAAAAGCATAGATTTTTGAGCATTATGTCATGAGCCTTTGTGGCAATGCTTTTACATAATCCCAGACCCGTCCTGTCAAAGAAGACTATCCTTTAGTGGTGTCTTCTTCCTTATTTACCTCTATCTCCGGTTTGGTAACTGGATCTAAAATTGGATCGGTTGGAGGTAATTCTTCTTTAGCCTCCACAATAATATCTCCTTGCCCAACATCAACTAATTGAATGTAAACGTTAGACAAAACTTGTACTCCAGAGGGTGGCTGCAACGTAATATAAATGCGATGACCAACTTCTTTATTTAGCTTTGGCAGAAGAAATGTTAATTCAGAAGGACTTTTAAGTTCTGTAACAATTGGCGATGGATACTCTTCGATCAGCACTTTCATATCTTTAACAAAGCCAGAACCTAACATAGTAATTGGAATACTACTTTGGTTAACTTCTATTTTTTTCGGAGACAAATCATTAATCGTAATATCTTTTCCTACTGCTTTATTTCCTAAATATCCCCCTTGGCTAACACCCATTAAACTCAAAAGTGTAGGAGGAATATCAGGGAGTCCTTCTAAGGGATTTCCAAGTGCAAGATTATAAATATAAGCCGCAACTGCAACAATCGTAAATCCAAAGAGTTGTAACCTAGAAAGATCTACACTACCACCCTCACAAAATAAATTACTCCACTGTGGCGGTTTGACTTTAACCTCATTTTTGGGTTTTTTTGCTCCAAAACTATTCGCTGCAATTAAACCACCATAACTGATTGACATAAGAATAATTAAGCTTGGATTAAAATCTGGAACTTTTCCATTTCTAAGAACAAGTCCTTGACTAATAATTACATACGAATAACTACCAATAGCCGCTATTGTCCAAATAAGTGCCTGAAATTTTGATAAACTATAAGTATTTGTTGCTCTATCAGCGAGTAATAGCTCCACAAAATGAGCCATAGATGGTCTTTTGATTCCATTTTTACCTTGCATCTCTTTCTCTTGTTGGGTTTTGATTAATCTTCTAAGTATCCAATACAAAGAAATTAAAAATAAAACGGTAATAGTAATTCCTATCAAACCAGAATACCATTTCCAAGCTGGGGGTAGAAGTGTTAAACTTACAAAGTTAGAAGGTCTACCAGATACAAACATCCGAACCTTGAGTGATTTTCTAAGTCCAGCACCTTTCATTAAATCTCGATGTAATGGCAAATTGAATTTTACTTCAAATTTTTGATCTTGTGTTTGAGAAATATAAAAAGGTCTTTTTTCGGCGATTTCTTTAAAACCATCTTCGCCGTTAGTATATTGCGTACTTTCATAAAGTGAAATATTTATTTGATCAATATCTTTTCCAAAATTACGTCCTCTCAGAGTAATTGTATCACCCCTTGCTCCACCTTCAGGACTAACCGATTCAATGAATGGCTGTTTGTCCAATCCATCATTTAATGGTGGAACAATCACTGTCAGTGCAGATTCTATTACTTCGGGAGAATCCTGAAAATGAGATAAAAGTTTAACTTGTAATCTGCCTTGTCCAATCGGGTAATACGCGTTAACCAGAAAGTTAACAACATTTTTACTATCATTATCAGCAAGAACTGAATCCTTTATTATATCTGTTCTAACTTCACCGATTTGAATCCTAATTTTTTTTTCTTTGTCTCCCCTTAACTCATCAATCACTTCATCGGGTTTATCACTTACGATAGACACCCAATATGTATCGGTCGATAAATCTTTAAAGCTGAAATACTCAATGCCATATTTGGAGTTTGGAATCTTATCTTTCTCAAGCACACTCACAACGCTCGACTGCGTATTTGTATCTGCTGCAGGTGGGGTAATATCCTGTGCCAAAAGTAAAATCGGAATCAATAAAAGTAAAAGGAATTTATTTAACAAAGCAAATCTCCTGAAAGAATAAACTTGGAACAGATTTACAGTTTTAAATATCGCTAAAAAAGTAAATCAAAATCTAAAATTAAACTTCATATAAGACTCAACTGTTGGTGTTCCTGTTGTCATTATAGAAGGGTTTGGCAGAATCGGAATAAATGCAAATTCGAATGCGTCATTATCCACACCTAAATAATAAAAAACTCCTGTCATTACTAACATCGTTACCGCCCCGGCTGCACTTATATTTCGATACATTCTAAACTGATCTGATATTTTTTCGTTTTGTTCTACAACTGTCTTTTGATAACTATAATAAATGTATAAATTTGTTAGCGAGTTGGAATCGCCCGCACTAAAATATGTTTGATAAGCCGAATAGAAAATCGTATCCGAAGCCACTCCGTTTAATGGAAATCTTGAATCGGCACCTCGAATTTTATCTTTATTTACATTCACCCGATAATTCCAATATTGCATACTTGCATAAAATAGTACGACTGAATACAAAGAATACTGGGAAAAATCCAAATAGGTATAATCTAAAAATACCTTTAAGCGGTTTTTGTAATAATCCTCTGTTTTTCCCTCTTTTAACTTTGCATTCAATGTAAACGTTTTACCCTGTTCAATTTCCACTCCCGAATAATGGTCAATATGCGCTTCTTTTTCAATGCGGATTCGATTTTGTCCAAGTGGAACAACTACATCTTTTAATGGAGTCTCTCCTAGATAGGTTACTCCCAAGTAAACGCTTGCACCCTCTGGAGTAGAGGTTACAGAAAGTAATCCCTTCTTGTCTATTTTCTTTAGCTCAAATGCATATTTAGAAACAGAGTCTTTCTTTAAATTGAGTGCCTTGTTTATTTTTTCAAATCCTTCTTTGGTTATGGAAATAGAATGGCGACCAGATGCTACATCTGCTTTTTCTAATGGTGTTTTTCCTGCATAATGCCCATCTATAAACACTAACGCATCTTTTTCTTCTCCTGTTTCTACCTGAATCGTTGCCATTTCTTTATTAAAGAGTAATTTTTTAATTTTCATCCCGAATCCGCCCATTTCCTGGTAAGAACGTTTGAGAGAAGTTGTTTCCGAAATTTTTTCAATCGCCCCGTTTTTTCTATAGGTAAATTCCAAATTTATATTTAAACTATCTTCTCCAGATAGCGCATACTCACCAGTAATCACGTAGAAACATTTATTCTTTCTTCCTATCTCTAAATTAGATTCAAGGAGAGGGGCAACTTCCATTTGAACTAGCTCGGTATCCAATTTTATATACCTTGGATCTTCTTCCGGTAACGGTTCTCTAGCTCCTGAATTTAATTCTTTCAGCACATTTCGATTGAATATAGGCTTTTTACTCTTAACCGCTACTTTAGGTGAATTTTTAGGATTGCCAAATTCATGAAATACTACAGTTTCTAAAACTTCTGAATCATAGACATACTTGAATCCGTTTAAGTTGGAAATGATTACAGATGGGATTCCATTCGATAGGTATTGAATTTTTTCATTCTCTCCCGTATTTCGAAACGGGAACAAACATAACTTTCTAGATTTTTCATATTCTACTTTTTCAGGTAGATACTGTTCTAAAAATTGAAAATAATCCTCCTTCGCGAAAATGGAATTAATAGATAGCAGAATCAGAATTAAATAAAATTTCATAGTTAAAAATCTAGATGTCATCCTAAAAAAAATTAGAAGCTTGTGTAGAAGGATATTATTTCTGTTAGATATTAATTCGACAAGCTATATACTGATTCTATTTAATCATTGCGCAAGATTTTATAAAAAAGCGAATCAGTATGTAACATTTCAACATATCCAAAGTTGTAAGACGCAATTCTTTTTGAGAAATGGTATAAACGAATCGAACCATCCGACTTATCATTCTAACCGAGACAATCCTTTTTTGATGAAATATCTTCAATTCTTTTTTCCTAAAGACAAAACTAAAAATAAAATCCCAAGGATAGGAGTAAATAGGGAAAGTGGAGAAACTAAAAAATAATCCTTAGAAAAAGCTATTTGCTCACCTAATCCAGGTCCCAAAAATTCAGTTCCAAAATCAATCCCCATATAACTAAAAATCGAAACAGTCATAATCACACCTGGAATTCCTGTAATAAATAAAATACCTAACATCGAAACAATTTCAGGAAATATATGTTTTCTAAACAGGTAAAAATCATTTCCACCCATCGTTTTCGCCGCGATTACAAACCCACTATCTTTCAACTCGCGAATTTTAGCCTGAATGGATTCGAATGAAAATGCCCAGTCCGAAATAATAATGGCAATATAGAATACATATAACTCGGAGCCTAACGAATACAATACAATCAGTGCTACTAAAAAAGAAGGTAAAGATAAAAACACAGAAGCAAACGAATCAATTAGAAAATCTAAAAATTTTCCGGAGGTGTAATAAATAAAAGATATAGAAACAGAAAATAAAATTGTAACTAGCCTTGCTGGAATGGAAATTAAAAAAGTTGTAAAAGATCCGTAGGCATACAGCGCGTAAACGTCTCGACCCAGCCGATCGCACCCTAAAGGATGCTCCCATGTTTGTAAAATTGGGAAATTCGAATTCGATAAATCAATCGTAACCGGAGCTTTCATAGTGACTAAACCAAGGAGCACTGAAAAAACAAAAAGTATTTTGGCGGCTAACGGCATTTTTACTCCATCGATAATTGAAATTGTAGTTTTTTTGCTGTTCTCGTTAGTATATAAAACACAATTCCAGAATAAAATAAAAGTGCACGTAAAAGATTTTCATCTAAACTTCTAACTGCGTAGTATAGCGATTTGCCAATTCCAGGGAAGAAAAATATTTCTTCTACAAGTATAGAACCTGAAAGAAGGGAACTAAAATCAATTAATATAAAAATTAAAATCAGTGGAATAATTTTTCGAAAGATATAATAAAATACAATTCGTGGTCTTCCAAAACCTCTGGTTTGTAAAAAGAAAAAATAATCGGATTCTTTCTCCTTCCCACCTTCATCCAGTGTTATATAAAAAATACGGGCAAATACACGTGATCCGAGCGCAAAACCTGGTAGTATAAGATAAGTAATATTACCCGCTTCGTACCCTCCCGGCGGTAGTATTCCCAGATACAAAAAGAAAAATAAAAACAGCAAAATAGAAACTACAAAAATAGGAGTAGAAAGAATTAACCTAGAAAGAAATAGAAAAAAAAAATTAAGTATTGAGTTATCAAAATAAATGCAAACTAAAGCAATCCCAATAGATGTGACAGATCCAATTATAATCGAAAATAAAGACAAATAGAGTGTCGGAATTATTTTTTTTAGAATATGAGAACTGACACTCTCCCCTGACTCTGTATTTCCAAAATCTAAAACGAAAAGGGATTGGAATGATTTAAAAAAATATTTAGAATAAGACTGATTAGCCGCTAACTCTAATATATCTTCTTTACTCATGGCAGAGTCTGCGTATAAAAAACTTTTATCTTCCCCACGAATGGTCGTAATCATCGTAACGACAAGAAATAAACAAACTAGGAATACTAAAAAACGTATTATTTCAGTGATCAATGAAATAGAATCCTAAGAAAATGCAGATAAAATATCTTCGTAACATTTAGCAAAGATTAACTTGTTACGCTCTTCTTTTAAATTTAATGTTTTTGCAATTAAGGCAAGAGTTTTTATATGCTCTTGAAATTTATTCTTAGGAACAATTAATAAAATAAAAATATGCACTGGCATTTTATCAATTGCTTCAAATGCAATACCTTCCTTAGAAAGTCCAATGACTACTTTTAATTCATCGACTAAACTAACCGAACAATGTGGAATAGCCACACCACTTCCGATTCCAGTAGACATAGATTTTTCTCGATTCAGTAATGATGTAATTATTTCTGAACTAGCAGAGTTGGAGATACTTCCGATCTTTACACCGTGTTCCACAAGAATTGAAATCACGCTTTCTTTATCGTTAGCCTTCAAATCGTAGATAATATTATTCGGAGTAATAAGTTCTAGGAGATGATTCATTTTCTTACAATGTATCTATAGAGTAAGTTTTTAGTTAAAATGCTTTCTGTCACTAAATAAAACATTATCCCATAGAAAATAAAAAAAATTATTACGAAAAGAATCGGAGGAAAACTAATTTTTGACTCTAACAAAAACCAACTGAGTCCTAAAGTGCTAATTGCAACAAATAAGGAAAAGAAAGATGATAAATGATGACTTCTCCCGGGTGCAGAAAACAAAATGTACCAGAGAGAAGTAAAATTAATAATTTTATTTTTACAAAGAAGTAAATCAAATCGGTAATAATAACTGAAAAGAAATGCAATCGCAGCAATAAGAAGTATATCTAAAACAAAATTTTCTTGTCTTAAAAATAAAAATCCAACTAACACCAATAGATATAAATCTAAAGTTTCTAAAACAGAAAAGTAAGAAGAGGCGAACGATTCACCTGACGAAATATAAGGATTCATAAAAATTCCAGTAACTTTTGGGAAAAAAGAAAATGGCATTTCAGGATTAATTGCGAATACATTTAGGTTGAGGATATTTAATCTTTCCATGAAAAGTCCTAACGCAACAGATAGAAGAGACAAAAAAAGTCCACTAGGAAATCGAAACTTATAAAATACATTTCCAGTTAGGGAAAAAACAAAATAAACCCCCAAACTAAAAGAAATTGTAAACCAATTCAAATACCCGATTGGCGTTATGAGCAAATACAATGTAATCTGATAAAAAAAACTCAAATAATAAATATAACCAACTTTTAATTTATAATAGAGGTAAAACAAAGCAGCCGCTATGTATGCAAATGAAAAATAAAATAAAAATGACAAGTCTTGCAAAACAATAAAAATTGCAATCGCTAACAAACTAATAGAAGCCAATACATCGATGAAAAAATCACTCGAAAAAACTTTAAAACCACGGTTGGTGAGTAAAATGCTATGTGATGACAAAACTAACCCCCTGTTTTACTTCATTGATTCGAGTAGACAAATCAATATGAGCCGGGCATAACAAAGAACAAATCCCACATTCCAAACATACACTTGAGTTAAATGCTGATTTGTCTCTATCTAACACTGCTCTTGGATTTGCACTTACCGGACAATAATAGGAACAATCATTACAATCCGTACAAAATTTCTCTGACTTTTCAAAATGAATTCTATCACAAATAATCAC
This sequence comes from Leptospiraceae bacterium, assembly GCA_017996175.1. Taxonomy (GTDB): domain Bacteria; phylum Spirochaetota; class Leptospiria; order Leptospirales; family Leptospiraceae; genus UBA2033. The sequence goes on along the minus strand of JAGOHK010000022.1, from coordinate 993 downwards.
AGAATGATGTTTGTAAATATCAAAAATAAACTCAGTACCAATTTCATAAACTGGTTGTTTATCGTAAAAAGAATTCACAGTAAAATACTTATACTTGGTATGAAAACTATTCAGAAAATCAGAAAGATTTAAACCATTTTTTAGAAGAAATGCTTTCGTTTCTCCTTCTAAAGTTCCGCTCTGGTTAATTATATTCACGGATACAAACCTTTCATGAAACGGAACATTAAAATAAAGTGCACGGATTAGATGATAAAGAGTCTCTGGACCTAAATACAAAAATCTACTGCGAGGAAAATCTTTTACAATATCTACTCCAACATATTTGTGCAGAAAGAACCTTGGGTTCCCTTCTGGATAACGGTAATTCATTTTCTTTTCTGTCAAAAAATCAATTGTATTTACATTTGGAAAAATATTCGCAATATTTTTTTTGAGTCGAGTTAATTCATTTTTATAAATTTCAAAGATTTTGGATTTATAATCTACGAGGTTTTCCTTGGTAAAGGGAGAAAATAAAATAAATGAATCTCTATCGGGAATTAAAGACGCAAACAATTCAGCTAACGATTGTCCAGGAAAATCCAAAGAGACAAGTCCTGAGTTAATTATTTTTTCCTGAATAGACTTTAGAGTATAATCACCATTAAACTCTGATGGACGAAAATTCAATTCGCCATCAATAGAAAATTTTACTGAGGATGTGCTCGGAAAATAATTTGCAATTCCATTTACAGGGGATAAAACTTTGATAGAATCACTTTGAAATACAACTTCCCCTATGCGTAGCCGCCTCGGGAATTCTCCAACTACATTTAATTTTTTTCCGTGAAATTCACTAAATAGAGTCAGCTCACTCATAGAGGGTACGGGTACCCTCAAGTCAGTGGAGCTTTTTATTTTAAAAAATTGAGAAGTTTTGTAAGTTGCCAAGAAGAACTTCCCCGAAGAGCTTACTTAGGAAGCTGATTTTACCATATAAATTTCGTCTTT
>JAGOHK010000128.1 GCA_017996175.1 Leptospiraceae bacterium | reverse complement strand
TCTTAATCGGTGGTAAACTCTTATTATCCCACACCTCTGTGTCTCAGTGCCTCTGTGGCAAATCTTCCTAGTATTCCTGTTCCGAACGAGTAGAACCAAGTAACTCATCAGGAATCTCTTCGATAATTTCCCCAATCTGAACAGCAAGACGATTACCAACACGACCTGGGATACATTTGAATTTATTGCGTTCCCCGACTTTGATAATCATGTCGGCTTTGGTTGGAGTATTTTCTAGTTTGATTACGTCGCCCATTTGGAGGTTCATTAGTTCCATCATGGTGATGTCTACAGAGCCAACTTCAGTGATTAACGGGATAGTAACCCCATCGAGACGTTCCTGGATGACGGATTTGTTTTCGTCGGTTTCTCCGCGGCGAATAGAGGAATACCAGTATTGTGCGGAGAGTTTGTTGATGATAGGTTCAATAGTGATGTAAGGAATACAAAGGTTAGTCATACCTTCTACGTCACCGACCTTTGTTTCGAGAGTGATTAATACCACCATGTCGTTTGGAGGAACTACTTGCGCAAACTGTGGATTAGTCTCAATGTTACCAAGACGCGGACGTAAATCAATTACAGTAGACCAAGCTTCGCGGAGGTTACCGAGGATACGAACGATAATCCCCTCCATTACAGACATTTCTATATCGGAGAGTTCGCGATTGATCTTTGCGGATTCACCTTTTCCTCCAAATAGACGGTCGATGATGGTGAAGGAAATAGAAGGATCCATTTCTAAAATTGCGGAACCTTTTAGCGGATCCATATTGATAACTGCAAGTGTAGTAGGGTTTGGGATCGAACGAATGAATTCTTCGTAGGTCAACTGATCCACGGAGGCAACGTGTACACCGACTAACGCACGGAGCTGAGCGGATAACCCGGTAGTAGCCAGACGAGCAAATGTCTCGTGCATCATTTGCAGAGTTCTAATCTGGTCTTTCGAAAATTTATCAGGACGTTTGAAGTCATAGATCTTAACTTTCTTTTGTTCGCCGACTGCGGAGTATTCTTCTTCGTTTACTTCGCCGCTGGAAATTGCATTTAATAGTGCGTCTATCTCATCTTGTGAAAGTATTTCTGTCATTTTTTTACCTTTACCACAACACCTGAAATTTTCCAGAAACCCTTTCTTGTGTCATCTAATTTTTTTAGAGTATATTGGTATTCGAAACGGGAAGGAATACGATTTAATTCTCGCTCCACATGGACATACACTTTAGACATTACTGGGTTAATTTCTTCAGTCGATGTAATTTTATAATACGTGATTTTTCCTGACCGGCTCTCGGTTAGATACTTCTTAAATTCATCCACTACAATTTCCTTGTATCCCGATTCTGCGGAAGTATATTCGTTGGCAAACTTAGTGTAACCTAAAATGAATTCAGGGAAGTAGATGTATTTATAGTAATGATTCCAGTTTTTCTTTAACTCTGCCCCTAAAAATAAATAAATCGTTTCTTCTGGACTTAAACCATCAACTGCTAGTTCGCTTTCGTTGTAGCGTTTGTAGAGACGCTCTTCTTTTTTCTTTTCTACTTGGAAGATTGTTTGGTTTTCGCTTTTTGCGAATGTATTTTTATCCTCTGTGTAATTCGGATAGAAGTAACCAGTTACGTAATATTTTTTTCCGGGTTCAAATTCAAAGTATTCATTTAGATTAAAGCGTTTTGTGAAAGATTCATTTTTATGAATGATAATTTCTTTTACATTATCCCCAACTAGGTTATTCATTTTTATTTTAGAGCTCTTTAAAATTTCTGCTTTTAGCGTTTCACGAGCTTGTAGTATTTCATCATTTTCATCTGTAATTATGAATTGGTAGGTTTGTAGATTTTCCGTGGTGGGGAAAATCCGAATTACCTCATTCCCGTAATTTTTTACTGTAAAATCTAAGTAGACTGGCTCATTTTGTTTGTAACTCATTGAGGTTAACTTTAAGTTAACCCTACCTTGTAGACCGAAAAAATTTTCTGTGAAGTTCCCGCGTACATCCATATCTGGGTAGGATAATATTGCACTGATAGATACAAAAAAGATTAGGGCGAGCTTTAGCATACAGTTAAAGAATCGGCTAAATTTTACGATTCTTGCTAAAAAATCCAAAGAATTAGGCTTTTTTTAAGGCATCTTCAATAATATAGTTAGAAATCTTGATTAAACGCTTTAAAATCCCCTTGTTCTTTTTATAATTGAAATACACATCCAGAAGTGAGATCAAATGTGGTTGAATTTGGGCAAATGATCTTTGGGAAATTTTATAGTGTAAAATCTCTCTGTCAATATTGTTCTTGATATTGAGCTCCGTCATGTGACGATTCAGTTCTTTAATAGCAGCATCTCCTGCTTTGTCATGAGCTTCATAAAAAGATTCTATTTTTAAGATAAAGTCTGTTAGAATTTTTTTGATCTTTGCCTCATCTTCTGTAGGTTTACCTTTGGATGTGAGCTTATTGATTGTCTCATAACGTTCCATGGATTCTTCATAAAGTCGATTGATTTCAGATCTTTCGCTTAAAATGAAAATCAAGAAAGTCAAAATTTTCATAAAGGATTCCGGGAAAATTCTATTTTTGTCTAATTCTACTAGGATTGCATCTTTATGAGTTAAGTCTTCTGGAATTTTAGAGATCTTATCTAATACACCACTCACGGAATCATTTTGACTCAAGGCGGCAATCATACTCATTGCTTCAATGTAAACTTCTTCCTTATTTTGTAATTCTGCCATTTTAGAATTTCCTACCTTTTATCAATAATCAAAACTTTGTTAATGGTTGTTTTTGCATTTCCATCATTCACAATTTGGCTTAGTACGGCGTCCCCATTTACTAATTGACCGAATACTGTGTGTAATCCGTCCAAGTGAGGTGTGTCTACTTGGTTAATGAAAAATTGGGAGCCGTTTGTGTTCGGACCTGAGTTTGCCATCGCCAAAGCGCCTTTTACTGCTTTTTTACTAGTGATCACTTCATTGTATTTGTAGCCGTTGCGGGCTAATACTTCTAAGACGCTCATTTCACTTGCAGCTTTTAAATTTTCTTCTGCCTCTGTTATGCGCTCTTCTAGTTCTTGTTGGGTTTTAATTCCCATACCTACAATCACAGCTTTTTGCAAATAACGTCCGTAACTAGGAGCATCTTTTACTTTTATTTTATCTAACCCAAGTGAAAGAGCATTTATTTCGTCTTCAAATGTATACCCTGGTCCACCAGTCCCATCTCCTCTTGGACATCCGCCTTGGATCATAAATCCGGGAATAACCCGATGAAAGTTAAGTCCGTTGTAAAACGGTTTCTTTACTTTGCCTGCTGCTGTGAAAAACTCTTTTTCACCTTGTGCTAGGTCAATAAAATTTTGAACAGTCAATGGAGCGTTTTCATGATAAAGTTCTAGGACTAAGTTTCCTTTGTTTGTTTCCATGACAGCGTAGATAGTTTTTTTGTCTGGAAGTGCTACTTTTGTGTCATCTTGTTTGCGTACAACGACGTTTACCTTTGCGTATTCGGCTGGTTTATACGATATTTTTTGAAAAGACTTGTCCCGACAAAAAGCAACTTGTGTAAATAGGGAAAATAAGATTAGTAATTTGAAAAAGTTCATGTACACCTCAAAGTATTAAAAATTAGTAATGGGTTGAGAACAGGATATATTACCATCATTAAAATTTCATTCAGGGTCTCAAGAATTAGAGATTCCCGACAGAAAATTTCGGGAATGACAATTAAGCTCCCAACCATCGAATTTTCATTGGTTATTTTTCAGCCTGTAAATTTTGGCGTAAGTTAGCAAGCGAATTTTCTGCATGTTTTAATTGGTCTTCTTGCCTGATAGATGCAGTTCCACCGTATACGTTCTTTTTTTCGGTTGAATTTTGGAGAGAAATGGCTTCTAAATAAGCATTTCCAGTAAAATGTTCCGAAACGGAAAGTCTATCAGGCTCTTCTATATCTGCGAGAGTTTTATTTTTTTGTACGCAAATCGAGACTAATTTCCCAACTAGTTCGTGGGCTTCTCGGAATGGAATTTTTTTGTCGCTCACAAGAAAGTCAGCGAGGTCAGTTGCAGTGGCAAAACCTTTATGGAGAGAGTTTTGCATTTTCTCGGGGTGAAATTTCATCTCGCGAATCATTGCCGTTATCCCCTCGATAGAAATTTTTACCTGATCGATAGAATCAAAAAGAGAAATTTTATCTTCTTGTAAATCTCGATTGTACGCAAGTGGAAGTCCTTTTAATAGAATTAAAAGATGATTCAAATTCGAAATCACTCGGGCGGATTTACCCCGTATTAGCTCCGCGATGTCTGGATTTTTTTTCTGCGGCATAATGGAAGAACCCGTTGTGAGAGAATCAGGTAAAGAAATAAAACCAAATTCCACAGACGAATAAATAATTATTTCTTCACATAGCCTTGAAGCATGAACGAGTATCAGAGAAGAAGCAAAAAGAAAATTCAAAATATGATCTCTTTGCGAAACTGCGTCTATCGAATTTTCGCTTAACGCGCGTAAGCCCAAGTTCTCAAGCATAAAATTTCTATCTGTATTGTAATTCACTCCTGCAAGTGCGCCAGATCCTAGAACTAAAATATCATTTACTTCGAGTGTATGTTGTAATTGTTTAAAATCTCTTTCGAACGCCCAGAAGTAGGCGAGTAGGTAGTGAGATGTTCGAATTGGTTGTGCTACTTGTAAATGAGTATAACCCGGCATTACCAGTTCTTTATTTTCTTTTGCTTTTTTGAGGATAGTTTCGAGTAACTGCAAGATCAATTCTAGAATTTCATTTGTCTCATCGCGGATAAATAATCTTACGTCCTGAGCGACTTGGTCGTTCCTAGAACGTCCTGTGTGTAATTTTTTTCCAGCCTGACCTATAATCTCTGTTAGCCGGTGTTCGATATGCATATGAATATCTTCTAACTCTGTTGTATACGTAAACTTCCCGGATTCTATTTCTTCTTTGATTTGTGTTAGACCTTGTACAATACTATCTAATTCTTCCTTTGTGAGAACTCCAATTCTATGTAAATTCTTAGCATGTGCAATGCTTCCTATAATATCTTGTTTGTAAAGTCGTTTGTCAAAACTTACTGATTCCCCAATTCTTTCCATGATGGACGCGGCTTTCGTAACAAACCGCCCGCCCCAGAGTTTTTGCGATTTTTCTTCTTGCATAGTATTACTGTAAAATTCGAAATTACTTAGCTGTCAAGTGAAGAGGAACTTTTCAAGAATACCACCGACGGACACGGATGAACACCGATAGGGATTTGGCATGGAGACACTGAGGGGAATTGGGCTTGAGTGTGTTGCGTAGAGTTGGTCACTGAGTGAAATTTATTGCATCTGTTGGCGAACAAGACTTTAGATTTCCAATCGAGCGAGTTAAACTATCTCTTAAAAAATCATTTACAAACCGAATAAGCATTTTACTCTATAAAACATGTCACTAGAAAGAAAGCCAAAATACATGAATCCGTATACTGATTTCGGGTTCAAGAGACTCTTTGGAATGGAAGCTAATAGAGATTTGCTCGTAGACTTTTTAAATCAAGTATTACCACCAGAACACCAAATTCAGGAATTGAGTTTTCGTAATTCAGAAAGTCTTGCAGAGCTTCCGTTTATACGAAAGGCGATTTTTGACATCCACTGCAAGGGAGTTAATGGAGAAAGTTTTATTGTAGAAATGCAAAAAGAGAAATTGGAATACTTCAAAGATCGATCTTTGTTTTATGTGAGCTTTCCGATTCAGGAGCAGGCAAGGAAGGGAGAATGGAATTTTAAACTATCCCATATCTATTTTATAGCGATTTTAGATTTTGAATATGACGAGAAAGAAGAGCGCAAAAAATTTGAAAGATACATACAGTTAAAAGACCAAGATGGAGAAGTATTCTACAACAAACTACATTTTAAATTTCTGCAAATGCCACTATTCACAAAAAAAGAAAATGAACTCAACACTCATTTTGATAAATGGTGTTACTTTCTGAAATATTTGGAAGATTTTGATAACATTCCTGAAATACTAAGAGAGCCGATATTCGAGAAAGCATTTAAAACAAGTGAAATCGGAGCAATGGGATTAGATGAATATGAGAACTACCAAGAAAGTCTATTAGGTTATTGGGAGTCTAAAGGAATGATCGACACAGCAAGAGCCGAAGGAGAGGCAAAAGGCAAAGCGGAAGGTAAAATAGAAGGTAAAATAGAAGGTAAAATAGAAACCGCTACCAATGCAATCAAGATGGGTCTCTCAGATGAAGTGATAGTAAATCTGACTGGACTAACGCTCCACGAAATTTTAAAGCTGAGAAAGTAGAGATGTCGTTAACACAAAGGAAAAATTTATGCAACAAATTACTGGTTTATTAGTAGCACTCGTTTTTATAGTTTTTTTGTCTTTTATTTTATCAGTGGGGTTTATTAGTCTTATCTCCTACTCGTATTTTTATTTTAAATACAAATCCTGGAAGTATTACAAGAGATGTTTTCTATTTACTCTTATTGGTGGCTTTGTCGGTGTGTTTATTACATATATACTTATCCCTAGGTCCGTGAATCCTGTTTTGCCTTATTCGATCTTGTTTGTTACTATGATCGCGGGCGGGGTTGGTGGTCTTTTGGGAAAAAAGATTACCACAGATGAACACGGATAAAAGAAGGTTGTGATGAGAAGGTTTTTACTTTTCCTATTTGTTTTAAGTTTTCTTTCTTGTAAGAAAAATTGAAAATTAAAAACTAAAATTATGTTAGTAGGAAATGATAGAGATTCACATGGATGTATTGGTTCGGCAGGTTACGAGTGGTCAGAGGTATTGCAAGATTGTATTCGAGTTTTTGAATTGTCCCTGCAACTTGTAAACGAAGGCAAATCCCAAATTGCCGGAGTAGTATTTTCATCGGATCAATTGAAAGCAGAAGTATTCACAAGCTCGGGCGCATTTATCTTATCTCAAAAATCCGATTCGGTCTATGCAATCGATACCGTTGAAAGTAAAAAGTTTTTAGAAAAACAAAATGGGAAATGGGTACTCGGTGATTTGACAGATAAGAAAGTGCATTACAGGGAAGAGTAGTTTTGTAGGAATTTTTTGAAAGAAAAAGCGAGTAACCTGTCCAAAATCCATTGCATCGCTTTAGCTTCTTTTTTTGTTTAAGTAGTGTAGGAAGTGTGACGTATAGGAAAGGAGTTTGCTATTAACCGCAATTAGAAAACTAAGTCAAAGACAAGGTAATCGAAGTAATTGAGCTTGACTTGGCTCCCTATTTTAACTTATTTGTACCAATGCTCGTTACAATTGAGTGAATAAAATCCTATTTCCTTTTTCTTGAGGCTTAGATGCATACAGATAATACCACCAACCAACCGAAACGAATTTTTCTAAAAGATTACAAAGCTCCTTCTTTCAAAGTGCAAAGCATAGATTTATTTTTTAACTTACACGAAACCAATACGCAAGTAAAAGCAATACAAAAGATAGAAAAATTAGAAGAGTCACCTTTAATCTTGGATGGGGAAAATCTCAAACTGTTGAGTATTAAAATTGACGGCAAAGAGCTATTAACCACAGAATATTCTGTAACGGAAGAAATATTAACTATAAAATCCGTTCCATATTATTTTACCTTAGAAACAATTGTAGAGATTAATCCAGAAGCTAACAAAGCCTGTGAAGGACTGTATTTATCCAAAGGGATTTTTGCGACTCAGTGTGAGGCGGAGGGTTTTCGAAATATCACCTATTTTTTAGATCGTCCCGATGTGATGACTAGTTATACTGTTAGCATAGAAGCGGATAAGAAGAAGTATCCTGTTTTACTTTCGAATGGAGATTTAGTTTCTAAAAAGAATTTGACAGACGGAAAACATGTTGCAGTCTGGAAAGATCCATTTAAAAAACCAAGTTATTTATTTGCGTTAGTCGCCGGAGACTTGGGTGTTATAGAAGGAAATTTTATTACCAAATCTGGAAAAGAAGTGAAACTTGAAGTATACGCAACACACGGAAAACAGGACAGATGTTTTCATGCCCTTGCCTCTCTGCAAAAAGCGATGAAGTGGGATGAAGAAAGATTTGGACTGGAATATGATTTGAGTCAATATATGATTGTGTCCATTGATGATTTTAATATGGGAGCAATGGAAAACAAAGGACTCAATATTTTTAATTCCCGTTTGGTTTTGGCAGATAGAGAGTCTGCAACGGATAATGATTTTTTGCGAATCGAATCCGTGGTTGCACATGAATACTTTCATAACTGGACTGGAAATAGAGTGACTTGTAGGAATTGGTTTGAGCTTTCTTTGAAAGAGGGGCTAACAGTGTTTAGAGACCAAGAGTTCTCCTCTGATTTACACTCGCGGGCAGTTGAACGAATTAAGAATGTGGATTCCCTTCGAGCCAGACAGTTTGCAGAGGATGCAGGACCTAACGCACATCCAGTGAGACCGGAGAGTTGTCTATCTGTGGATAATTTCTATACTGCTACCATTTACGAAAAGGGAGCTGAGGTCATTCGTATGTTGTATACAATGGTTGGGGTAGAGGGATTTAGAAAGGGAATGGATGAATATTTTAAACGGTATGACGGAATGGCTGTGACGATTTTAGATTTTGCAGATGCAGTTGCTACTCCGAATACTATTGATTTGACTCAATTTCGATTATGGTACAGCCAATCTGGAACTCCCGAGGTTACTGTTTGGGAAAATTACAATGCGGATAAGAAAGAGTATTCTCTTACACTCAAACAATTTTGTAAACCAACAGATAAACAACCAAAAAAAGAAGCATTTCATATTCCTTTACTAATAGGTTTACTTGATAGAGAAGGAAAGGATTATAAACTAAATTCAAAAGATATTTCTTTTAATTCTGAATTGAAAGCACTCATTCATTTAAAACAAGAAGAGGAGATTTTTACATTTTCGGATATCACCGAAAAACCGGTGTTATCCTTAAATAGAGAATTTTCCGCACCTATAAAACTGAATTGGAACGCTACACAAGAGGAACTTTTGCATTTGATAAAATTTGATTCCGATGCATTTAATCGCCGCGAGGCTTGTTTCAAAATGATCTTGCAGGAATTGAAACGATTGATTTCTGATTATAGAAACGGTAAACCACTTCTTCCTAACCCTGAAATAGTAGAGGCTATTGGTCATATACTTCTAGATAAAAAAATAGACCCAGATTTTAAATCTCTTATGCTCCAATTTCCAGGGGATGGGATTTTAGCTCAGGAGGAAGAAATTTTAGATGCTAAAGCATTTGACCAAGCAAATCAGACTCTTACAAAAGCATTTGTGCAAAAATACGAAAAAGATATTACCGAACTCTATCATTTTCACCATAATTTAGATAGTTCAGGAGATCGTGCTTTAAAAAATCATCTGCTTTTTCTATTGGTAGATGCTAACGTTCCGAATTCTACTTCTATGGCATTCGAACAATTCAATTCTGCAAAAAACATGACAGAGAAAATAAATGCGATAGTTGCTCTATGTAAGACAGATAGTAAGGAAAAACAAAAAGCGTTAGACGAATTTTTAGAACGTTGGAAAGAGGACTCAGTCGTTTATAATAAATGGCTTCAAGTCCAAGCATCTTCTCGAGTGAATACTACATTCGAAACCGTGAAAAAAATTACTTCAACTCCACCTTTTAGTATGGAAAATCCGAATAATATTTATTCACTCGTCTCTGTACTAGGCGGAAATTATTTAGTTATGCAGCGTGATAAAGAAAAAACCTTTTCTTGGATATGCGATCGTATTATTGAAATAGATAAAATGAATCCACAAGTAGCCGCTCGCGTTTGTGGGAATTTTAATTTTGTAAAGAAATTTCCTGAGGATATTAAGATAACTGCACAAACTGAAATTCGAAGAGTTTTGGCAGAGACTAGCCTATCTAAAAATTCGCGTGAGCTTTTAGAGACTTGTGTTTGACCCGCAAATAAAGAAGGCGAATTATTTTTCTTCTTTACTTGTAAAAAAATTCTAAAATCGCATTTGATTATTCCTTAGAAAATATGGAAAACAATTTTATTGTAATTGGTGCTGGTTACGGAGGAATAGCCGCTGCGTCTCTTTTGCAGAAACGTGGTTTTTCTGTAACACTCTTAGAAGCTCATAGTTTAATTGGTGGATGTGCTTCCTATTTTAAAAGAAAGAATTTTTTATTCGATGTAGGTGCAACTACATTTAGTGGAATTTTGTCGCATCAACCTCTCGGAAAACTTTTTACTGAATTAAATATTAAACCAGATTTAATAAAGATAGACCCGGGGATGATTATTCAAATGGGCTCAAAAAAAATCATTCGTTACTCTGATCCCAAAAAATGGATAGAAGAGGTAAATTCGCATTTTCCGGAAAAAGCTATACGTTCTTTTTGGGAAAAAGTATTTAGCCTAGATAGACTTGCTTGGGAGTTCATTGATAAGAATAGTAAAATTCCTCCACGTAGTATGTTTGATTTATTTTCTCTAGTGAAATTTTCTAATTTGAATAAAATTTCCCTAATTCCCAATTTATTTCGATCTGTATCATCTCTATTAAAATCAATGGAGATAAAAAGTCCAGAGTTTCAAAAATTTTTAGACGAGCAGTTACTCATCACTACCCAGAGTAGGGCAAGTGTTGCGCCAATGCTTACTGCTTCCATGGGGCTTGCTTATCCTACGGAAACTTATTATCCAGTCGGCGGAATGTATAAACCTGCGGAGCTAATTTTAGAGAAATTCAAGGGACTAGGAGGAGAGTTAATTTTAAAAGAGAAGGTAATCAAAATTACCCGTTATAAAGAAGGATACCGAGTTGAAACCAAGAAGGGAAATTCTTATTTTGCAAAAGGAATAATTTCCAATATCCCGATTTGGAATTTAGCAGAAATTACAGAGGGAAATATTCAGAAATACTTCTTAAAGAAATCTAGAAAATTTCCAGAAGCACCAGGTGCGTTTACTCTGAATTTTGCGATAGAGTCAAAGGCTCCATTGGAATCCTTGTATTATCAAATTCATTCTAGAACTCAAATTCCTTATTGTGAAGCGGGAGCTTTTTTTGTTTCGTTTTCGCATTCGGAGGATAGAGGTAAAACCCCGGACGGATTTAGGACTGTAACCATTTCCACGCATACAAATCCGAAAGATTGGATAGGTCTCACAAAGGAATCTTACAACCAAAAAAAAGAAATTACTTCTAAGTTTATTCTTTCAGAATTTGACTTTGTTTTTCCGGAACTAAGTGGGGCAAATAAGCTATTTGCGCTTGCCGCTACACCTGATACTTTCGAATTTTACACAAGTCGCAAAAATGGGTTTGTAGGTGGAATACCACATTCTATTCATTCTAATCTATTATTTATGACACCGAATCTTACTCCCTTTCCTGATTTATTTATGGTCGGAGATACCGTTTTTCCGGGACAGGGAATTCCAGCTGTGACACTTGGTGCAATCAACGTAGTCACTCGAATTCGGTAATTTTTTACTTGACGAAAATCATTTCTTTTCACTCATAATTTAGAAATCCTATTCAAAGAGTTTTAGTCATAGCAATCTTCAATAAAAAATATTCCTTCCTGTTCTTAGTTGTAGTCCTTTTTACCTTTTTAGTTTCCATTGGAGTTTTGGTTGCTAGAAAACAAATGAATCGGACTAAGATCGATAAAAAGTTAGTAAAACCAAATCCTATTAGTTTTTTACTCTGTGGATTTTCTGAAAATAAAGATTTGAGTCTTGCTTTGTACGCAACTCTATTTCCAACCGAGCGAAAGTTAGCATTGTTTTTTATAAATCCAATGATTAGTTTTGACGAAGAAAAAATTGAGAAAATTCCTGAACCCGTTCAAGTATTGACTAAAGAACTAGAAACAATTACAAATCAAAAGATAGATTACAAACTTTCTATTACGGAGACAAATTTTCTTCGAGTCATTGATATTTTAGGGGGATTGCCGATTTATTTTGACCCAGGACTTCTGCGTAAAAATTCAGACAATTACGAAAGGCAAGTGGGAGAGTATCTACTTTCTGGGGAAGAAGTTCGAGATTTTCTTCGTCTAAAAAATCCAGATGACCCTCCACAGTATTTAGAAAGGTTATGGAGTCAGGAAACAGTCGCCCTGATTTTATATGATAGAATTATTCAAATTCAAAAAGAAATTAAAAAACAATGGGTTCTTTTATTTGCTAGTTTTTTTACTACTGATTTGCTTCCCGAAGAATTTGTTTCTATTTTTAATTATATTCAAGATGGGCACTTGGTTCTTTACGTTTCCGAAATGCCTGCCGAACCAATTATACTTACCGATGGGAAAACAAAAAGACTTCAGTTAAAAGTAAAAGAAGAAGTTGCAAGCATTGCTTATAATAAATTCATTTCTGATTTACGTTCTGAAGATTTTGCAGATGGGGAATTTGCTCGTATAGAAATATTGAATGGAACTGAGATCAAGGGACTTGCAAAACGAGTAAAATCTGCCTTAAACGAAAAAAGAATTAAGGTTCTCTCAACAGATAACGCATGGTCATTAGACCATGAAAATACTGTAATTATTGATCGTTCGGGTAATCCTGAATACGCTTATAAAATTGCAGAGGTTCTTGGAACAAAAAATATCAAACATATCATTGACAAAGAAGTTGGACTAGATACAACTATTCTTCTAGGAGAAGATTTTGAAATCAAACCCGGTAAAAAGTAAAAAAACAAAAACAGAATCTAAAGTAGATTTGAACACCGAATCGGTAGTGGAAAAAGAAAAGAAGCCTGCAAAACCCAAAAAAACTAGCCCAAAAAAAACTAACCTAGAAGGAAAACTTTCTGAGATTCCCCTCAAGGAAAAGAAGACTTCTGTCTCCAAACCAAAAGAAAAGTTATCCATTAGCCCCGAAACTAAGAAAATTCTAAAAGAAATTACAAACCATTTAAAAGAAAAAAAATGCGAAGATATTGTTGTGATGAACTTAGAAGAGGTTAACTCTTATTTGTCTCTATTTGTGATTGCTACTGTTTCGAGTCATACACAAGGTAAAGCCGTTGCCAGAGACCTAGAAAAGAAAATGAAAGTTCATAAGCTAGGTGTTGGGAACACAGAAAAGAAAAATGCACCCATTGAATCTGGTTGGACTTTATTGGATTTAGGGGAGATTGTAGTTCATATCATGACTGCTGAGACTAGAGCGTATTATGATTTGGATAAACTCTGGGGTGATGCAAAAAAAGTAAGTCTTTAGTCGTAGATTCCTAGTTGCATTTTTGCGTCTTCGCTCGCCATGATTCTGGGATCCCATTTGGGGTTCCAGACGATTTCTATATTGGCATCTTTGATTCCCTCCACTTGTAAGGCAGCGGCTAATACCTGTGATTTCAAACTTGGACCAGCAGGACAAGCCATACTTGTAAAAGTCATTTTAACATTAGCCTCATTGTTTTCATTTACTTTAATGTCGTAAATTAGACCAAGTTCCATGATAGAGATAAAAAGTTCAGGATCTTCTACTGGAAGGATTGCTTCGTAGACTTTTTTTTCTAAATCATTTCTTAATTCTTTCATCGTCTAATCTCCATTATCCTTTGAGGGCTTTGTCTAGAGTGTTCCAAGAGAGTACGGCGCATTTTACTCTAACAGGGTATTTTTTTACACCGTTTAGTGCTTCTAAGTCTGCTTCGTCTTCTGTGTATTCGGGGGATTTGTCTTCTAGAATCATTCCTTTGAATTTTTCAATGAGAGAAAATGCTTCCGATTTTGTTTTACCCTGTATGAGCTCTGTCATCATAGAACCAGAGGCTTGGGAGATAGAGCAACCTTTTCCCTGAAAACTAGCTTCTGCAATTTTGTCTCCCTCAAAACGAAGGAATAATTCGAATTCGTCTCCGCAAAGAGGATTCATTCCTTTTTCTTTCAAACTAGGATTGGCTAACACGTAGTAATTCCTAGGATGCTCGTAGTGATCTAAAATCACTTCTTTGTATAGTTCATCGCTTAACGACACGGGAAAATATCTCCATTACTTTCTTTAGACCTTCTATTAAAGCATCTACATCTTCTTTTGTATTGTAAAGATAAAAACTAGCTCTACAAGTTCC
>JAGOHK010000127.1 GCA_017996175.1 Leptospiraceae bacterium | reverse complement strand
AAAATGCCCCAAGCATTTTTCTTCCCATTTTCTCAATGTCTCCAAGCCGACCAACTACTAGCAAGTCCCGTGACTGAGTGTAGGGCGCAAAACTTGCATTATTCTCTTGCAAGTTTTGTGACCGGAATGAAGGCACTGGACTTGCGTGAGTTCAACAAATATACTACAAAGTTCAACAACCACAATTAAGCCGGCTTGGAGCAAGGAGGTGAACAGCTTCCGAACATAGTTCACCTCCGCAGTGGATACTCGCAGTTATGCGGTCGTTTTCAGGGGCGGGAAACAATAACTTAAAGCTCACATTTTTTAAGCAGCTTTATTCTGTAAGTTAACCTTGCTTGCATTTGGAACTGTGATTCCAACAATCTTTTCATCCTTATAGTGATAAATCTTTCCATCATCTCCCATAACGCTATCATCTGCCTTTTGCGGTTTCTCAAAAGAAATATAGAGAACATCAACTTCTTTATCATAGTCAATCCAAACAGAAGGTTTCTTCCATTCGAGTAAAAGCTTTATAATTGTATTATCAATTTCTACTTTTTCCATATCGTTTTTCCTCTCTTTACAAATTGTTCCGGTTTAGACGTTAATAATGCTGTAATAACAAATCCATCTACAATATCTTTATAAATAACAACGGCAGTCTTTTTTCCAACTGGAGTTGAATCATAGCCTTTTAATGCGTAATGCTCCCATTCAGATTCTATAAGTTGGTCTGGAGAACTTACAGTTTCTACGACTATATCTACACATCCTGCCATATAATCATGAGACTCTAGAATATGCGCCCAGCGTTCTAATGGCAATCGAATTTTATGCCCTAAAGTAGATGTAATTATTACTTCTTTTTCCATATTGTTATAAACTCGCACCTTCTACTATTTTAATTTCTTCTTCGGTTAATTCATACAACTCATACACCAACTTATCAATCTGCTTATCCAACAAATCACATTTTTGTTGAAGGAGTTTTTTGTCGGAGTCGTTATTCACCGCGTGTAATTCTTTTTGTGAGGATAACATCTGTTCAACGAGAGAGACAATTTTGTCATGCTGGGCTTTTTGTGTTTTGTTGTTAAGGTCAAACTTGGGGATTGGCAGTTCTTCTACATGTTGTTTTTTTACTTGAGCTAAAGCTTCTCCTTTTTCTGGATTCGTAATTGAATAAATAAAATCAATTAGCTTGGAGTTTATAATTGATAAGATTAATAAAATATTTTCTTTACGGGGAATGATTATGTGAAGATTATCTCTTCCGATAAATCCAGCTTCAACTACTGTAGAAATAATTGAATCTCCTGTTTGACGTACCATTAGTTTGATAGGTTCTTGGAATATTTTGGGATCTCTTGGTGCGGCTAACCATTCCCCATATTGAATCCACGAATTAGAATTCCAATAATTTATATATCGATGAATTAAACTTCCCCTAAGTAAAGGACTCCAACCTTTTCTATCTTTTTCGTTCTTATATTCTTCAGACACAAACGGTTTTTCCTGCATAATCTTTTCAGTTTGAGGAGGTTTACCCTTTCCTTTTTCAAACGGCTTAACGCCATTAAACACATCACAAACATCTTTGATTTTAACTGAATTTTCAATAATCTTTCTATATAGCTTTTGTTTTTCTGGGCTTGTAACTATATTGATAACTTCACCATCTTTCGGAATATCTGAAATTTGTATTTTATGAGAAGGCGATATAATATTCTCTGTTCGTATATCAATTTGCACAAAGGATTTTTCAGTTATCTTATCAGTTTTTTCAAAAATCAAAACATGTGTGTCCACTACTGCTTTAAAGACTTTATCTGGAAGATAGAGTATCTTTCTCCACTGATATTGAGTAGAAAGATATTTACGGATCTTTTTCATGGTTAATGATTGTAACCATGTATTAGATACGATTACTCCCAATAATCCTCTATCTGGAAGTAAATGAGAATATTTTTCTAAAAACAATAAGTATAAATCAAACTGATAATCTTGGTTCAGATATATTTTCTTATAATAATTTGATTCATCTTCCCCTTGCAAATATACATACGGCGGATTTCCAATCACGCAATCAAACCCACCATCTTTAAATACGTCTACAAACTCTTTCTCCCAATCAAAAGTATTAACCTTTCGCATTTCTTCTTTGCCAAATAAAGAAAGATTTTTGTCTGAATAAAAGTCAGAGCCTATTAAAGAGTTGCCGCATTTGATATTATTTTGTAAATCGGGAAGAAGTTTAATATCGCTATGTTTAAAAAGTCGGTCTGCGCTTTCCGTATTTTCATCTTCCATAAGTTTTAGAAGAAGAGAAAGTTTTGTTACTTCAACTGCTTGGTTATCAATATCTACACCAAAGATATGACGAAGCAGTATATCTTGCTTAACCGTTATAGAAAGGCGATAGGTATTCCCTGAGACTTGATAAATAAGACCATTTTTCAAACACTTATCTAATCGTTTTTTATCGGTGTAACTTTCTAGGTATTTATCTAAAAGAAAAGAATATGTGCCGACTAAGAAACTTCCAGAACCACAGGCGGGGTCAAGTATTGTTAGCCTCGGATGATTATATAAATCAACTCCCTTTATTTTCTCTCCAACAGTATTTTGGACTATGTAATTTACGATGTATTGAGGTGTATAATAAACACCGCCAGCTTTTCTAACTTCTTCTTTTTCTTCTACTTTAGCCTGATGCGAAGACGTTAAGCGAATTGTCTTTCCAAGAAACTGCTCGTATATATTTCCTAAAATTTCAATTGGTAAAACAGATAGCTCATACGGACAATCAGGATAATACAGATACTTTATAATATTTTGAAATGTCTTATCATCAATATCTAATTCAGAAATCCATTTCTCTGGTTTGAATAAACCTGAATTGTATTTGTCATTAGCCTTTAAAAAGATTTTGTTTAAATTTTTATAGACCTCCTCTTTCTTAATGACTTCGGCAAGAAGCCCATACTTCTCCATGTTCCTATCTTCTGCAATGCGAAGAAAAATAATTCTATCAATGATTACTTGAACGGAATTATTTAAAGAGTAAATATCTAAATCTTTATTTCGAATGGCAATATTTTTCGCTAGTGACTCGCGCCAGTCTTCGATTAAAGAAAGAAATTCTTTATCGACTTCACTTGAACCTTTCTTATTTTTATTTTCTACAACATATTTATCGAAGCTACCTTTATTAATCGCATCTTTAGAAAATGTATTATAAATAAATTCAAAATGTTTTTCATAGTCTTCGTATGTGCAATAAAATACTCTAGCGACACTTGCTTTATCTGTTTTCTCAGGTTTAATCCGCGTATCGTAAATGGCAAACTCTTCAAAGTCAGTAAGAATGGATAATGGTAATTTGGCGGTATAACCATAACGACGAATTTGAAAAGCTGGTTCTATTTCTTCTTTGATATTGATAGAAGGCTTTTTGGCTTCTAAGAAAAACTTTCTATTCCCCCCAATTCTAAAACTATAATCCGGTGCTTTCGGTTTTCCTTCTATGATTACTTTATCTTCTCTTACTACTTCTCTGTAACCTTCTGCATAGCCTTGATTATTTCTAACATCCCAATCTAAGACTTCAAAAAATTTATCAATGAAATCCGTTCTTGTATTTGCTTCATCATACTTGGCACTTTTATATTCTTTAATGTTGGATTGGAATAAATCGCAAAGTTCTTTTAATTTTTCTAGCTTTTCTTTCATAATTTTATCAGTGCCCTAGAAAAACAGACTATTTAATCTAATTACTATTGTCAAATTATAATATTCTTCGAAATTTCTATGTTTTTTAAACTTCTACAAGTTCGACCTATTTAAACATTTAGGTCTTTTGAATCTTTAAAAAAATCTTTCTCTCTCTTTTTAAAAATGGGGGGGGCTGAAAATACCGCATAACGTTTTGCGTATCTGACGTTGAAATAAAATGGAAAAATGCGGTAGCACTTTTTTCATTTTATTTCAATGTCTCCGAGTCTACAAAAACAAGCAACAAAATATGACTGAGCGGAAGGCGCGGAAATTGCTTCTTCTTGCAATTTTCCGTGACTGTAGCGAAGGCGTATTTTTTGCATGGTCTACTTAGAACTAAAAAGTCTTCTACAACAATTAAGTCAGACTCGGAGCAAGAGGCAAATCTTTTCTTGCCTCGCAGCAGATCACGCTTTGTTGTCCGACCGTTTTAGCCTCCCTAGAACGATAAAGTCTATTGACGCGGTTTACTAGAACCAGCCTCGACACGAGGTCGAGTGTAATACTTACTCCGTCATTCAACTTCTATTCTTTTTCAGTTGGGTTTGCGAAGTTGCTCCTTATAACGACTAATCAGCAATTTTCGCAAACTCAACGTTAGGCGCGTAAAACTAATTTCCAATTCCTTTAATAATATCTTTCTCTTCTTTTGTTAAACCATACAATTCATAAACCATTCCGTCTATCGCTAAATCTGTCTGGTTAATTTCATTGTCTAATGATACTAATTCAGTTTTGTATTCTTCATAGTATTTCTTTAGACTTCCAATTTCTTTTGGACCCAGTTCTTTTTCTTTTGGCATTTTCTTTTTTAGTTCTTTTTTCAATTCGTCAAAATCTAATTTGTAAAAGCTATCTAGTTTATTTGATATTTCAGTTACGGCAAACTCTGATTTAACCCATTCAATAAATTCTGTTTTTTTCTCTTGAAATGTTTTATGCAGAGAAAGCATCTTGTCTGCTTTTTCGATTAAGGGAAGTTGAGCTGTTGGTGGTATTTTAGGGATAGGTAAATTTTTTAAATCTTCAGCTACTACTTTTGGAAATAAATTTCTATTTCCTTTTACTGCTCGTCTAATGTAAAAAAAGCTGATTAAAGAACTATTTAATATAATGAGTAAATACTTCAGAGAATAATCACTATCCTTTGCTAATATATTTAAAATACTTTTATTATTCAAATAAACATCGTCTAGATAAAATGAATTCAAACAATGAGGATACGATGATGTTATTTCTCTAACTAATATCCTTGGAGAGGAAAATAACGATATATCCTTTGGCTGCGATAGCCATTCTCCGTGCCTCAGCCATTGACCTGACCAATTGAAAAAATATCTAGAAATATCACCACCATTTAGATACTTATATGTATCTTGATCAAATTTGTAAGAATAATCAAAAATGTGGTTTTTTACATCGTCCGCTGTTTGAGAGGGCTTCCCTTTTCCTTTTTCATAAGCTTGTAATCCAACAGATACATTGTATATTTCTGATAAATTTACTGATTTAGATAAAATTTTATCTATAAGATAATTTTCATCTCCTTTACTGAAGATATCAATAATGCAAGACCTATTTTTCAACCAATTATTTTGTTCAATGAAATTAAACCGATTTAATGGAATATTTTGCTCTTCTATAGTTTGGTAGGATGTTTTATTGGATGGATCAACTTCTTTTTTATAAATAAGTATGGAAGTCTCAACGCCAACACCGGGAAAACTTTCCCCTAATAGATTTATTATGGAAGTGAAAGAAACATTCGAAAGTAAATACTGTCTTAGTTCAAATGCAGACTCTATACCAAGCCATGAATTCGGGACAATAAAACTAAAAAATTTTTTATTTTTTACTAGTGAAAATGATTTTTCAATAAATAAAATATATAAATTAGGTTTTTCATGAAACAGTTTATACTTATTTAAGTAATATTTTTTTTCCATTTCAAACCTATTATCTCTAGAACGAACATAAGGTGGATTACCAATCACTACATCAAAACCACCGTTAGCCATTACCTCTGGAAATTTTTCTTCCCATTTAAAAGCGAGATCACCAGCTACGGATTTGTCGTCTATTAGTGAGTTGCCGCATTTAATGTTTTTAGAAAGATCATTTAATTTTCTTCCACGTTCGGCAGTGCGAAGCCAAAGAGAAAGACGAGCCAACTCAACAGACTCTTCATTTATATCTACACCATAGAGATTGTTTTCTAAAATGGATGAGCGAACATCATAATATCCGAGAGCATCTCCTTCGAGAGGTCGTCTATATAAGTCAATAAATCTATGTTCTTCAATCAAAAATTCTAATGCTTGGTTTAAAAAAGCACCACTTCCACAAGCTGGATCAAGAATTTTTAGACTAGAAAGATATTCTCTATATTTATGAAGATTTTCCAAAAGAGATTGTTTGTCTTTGGAAAGTCTCTTATAGTCTTTGCTCGTATCGAGGGTAATATCTATTAAGCCCAATTCTTCCTTTTTTTCTTCACACAATGCACCTATTGTATTTTCCACTATGTATTTGGTAATATAACTAGGTGTATAAAATACTCCGTCTTTTTTACGTTTGGTTTTGGATTTATCAAATTCTGCACCTGTTACCTCAGCGTGCATTTCATCAATGTCATTCAAAGAATTTTCAAATATATGACCTAAAATATTTACATCAATATCTGAACTAAAATCGTATGCTGAAATTTTGAGTGCATCTTCTTTCAAAACAGAATCATCAATAATTAAATTATCTAACAGTTCATCTGATGCAAACAAACCGCCGTTGTATTCAGAGATTCCTAGTTTATCATTTCCTTTGTCTATATGCCTAAAATATATTTTATAAGTATTGTATAACGGCTCTTCTCTTCCAATATTTGCTTGTTCTTTATTTTCATTTATGATAGTAGAAATTGTATTGGGGGATAAAAGTCCTCTATCCTCAGCAAAGAAAATAAAAAGAATTCTATCTAAAAGTTTTTGAGATTTTTTTAATAGCTCCACTTTGTTAATAGATAGATTATTTTTTACCATACTATTAAAAATATTCATTTTAAAACGGTGATAGTCTTTATAAAGTTTATCAGAAATATCTTCTTCTATTAACTTGGAATCATTTTTTATTTTAAGCGGTTTATCATCGTAAATACTATTTTTCGATAAAAGAAGAAACAATTTTTCAAATTCAGAATACTCCATATTAAACAAAGTAAATTCTTCATAGGATTCAGAAGTATCGACATACAAGCGTAATTCTCTAAAATTGGAAGTGATTACATACTTACAAGTCGGATGGGCGTAACGATATTCAAAACCTTGTTTCTCTACTTTTTTCAGATCAACAGTATCAGTTCCTTTTAATTCAATGACTCCGATAGGTTTTTCATCTTTAATGATAGCACCGTCTGCTTTGCGATTATCCGCTATATTTTTATATTCCGTTGTAAGATTAAAGAAAGGATTCGGATTTATTGTGTATCCAAGTGAATGCACGAAAAGGTTAATTAAAAATCCTTCTTGATATTGCTCTTCCTTTGAAGCTTCAATATTTTTAATAGTTTCTGCATGACAGAAAACTGCTTTGAACCTTTCATAAGAACTCTTTATTAAATTCTTATCCATTTCTTTCAGATATTTATCTAAAACAGACTTTTGAAACATTCCCAAGATACTTCTCCTTCTTTTTAAAATCCTTAATACCAGTCTTTCCGAGACACGACGTCGAGGAAACCTATTTATGAACAGTCCAAAGCGTCAATCCTCGTAAGTCTGAGGGCTGAGGCTAAAATGTCGGACAACGTTAAGCGTAGCCGACGTAGGAAAAATGATGAGAAAATGCCCCAAGCATTTTTCTCATCATTTTTCCTATGTCTCCGAGCCGACCAACTACTAGCAAGTCCTGTGACTGAACGGATGGCACATAAACTTGCTTATCCCCTCTTGCAAGTTTTGTGACAGTAGTGAAGGCACTGGACTTGCGTAAGTTCAACAAAAATACTAAAAAGTGTGGCTAATACAACTAAGCCGGCTCGGAGCAAGGAGGTGAACAGCTTCCGAATATAGTTCACCTCCGCAGTGGCTCACGCGAAGTTCTACGCGGTTTTAGACGTGTGTTCTCCTAGAAAGCATAACTATCGCCTTCTACTAAGCCAGTCTCGACACGAGGTCGAGTGTAGCCTTAACTCCGTTAGACAATACTATTCAATGCTTAGCACTAAAAACTCTTTAACTTTTGGCATTTTTAAATCATATTTATTTTTCTTAAAAAGGTCGCCCTTAATAATTACTTTTTTAGAATCCTTATGAGCTAAAAGGGCTGTATTATAATCTAATTCATTCAATTCTACATTTACTTCGTTTTTCTTATTTTTATTTAGTAATTCTTCTGACAAATCTGACGTTTGGATTGTTCCAGATATTGTAATTATTCTTTTTTGATTTTTACCAGATTGAAATAGCAAATCTTTATTTTTATCCTGCGTTGCAATAACATATCCTTCTATTTTTACATCCAATATTGGATTCTGTTCTTTAAGAGTTATCGAGGCTTGTTCCAATATTTCATAATATCCCGTTTTAAGAACATATGGTTTTATGATTTCCTTATTTCTTTTTTTATAAAGAAAGGAAGCGTCAAAAGTAATCGTGTTATCCTCTAATTTTTTTGCAATATTTGCTAACGCATCACACATGTTTGCATTAAATCCCAATTGATAGTTAGCCACTATGATACTTTCATTTTTTTCTTTGATTGCAAAACTTAAATCATTAAATCCAGTAAACAGTCTATCTAATACTTTTTCTTCCATTGTTATTTCATCGGAATCAAATAAATAACTTTCTTCTTTACCAAGCTCTACTGATAATCCGAAACTACCATTAAATGTATGCGGGAAAGCAAGTCTTGATACAATATCTTTTGCCTTTTTAGGGGCATCTAGGAAATATGCGACTGGGTTAATTTCAAATGAATATCCATACAATAATAAATAGTAAAGGTTATTTATTGTTATCCTCGTTAAATTAAGAGGAAGTTTTTCCATATGCTTATTTTTATTAACTAAGGCTTTAAAAACCGCATAGTACATCTCGACAATCTCTTTGGAGATTTCATCTATACTTTTTTTATATAGTATAGATAGAGTCTTAATTGCTGAACTTATTCGTTCATTGTAATCTTCATAATTATTTGAGTTTGGAAAAACAACAGTTACATCTTTATTTAATTTTTCGGGAGCCTTAAAGAGAAAAATTTTATTATTAGAATGAGGCAATAAATCCCATCCTAATTTTTCAAAATAATTTTTTACTTTCGGTGCAGGAAGATTTGAATAATTATTCATATTAATGACTCCTCCCTTTGAACTTTGTCCATTAAACTATTCAATTCATCTGCGGTAAGCAAATTTTTTCTAGGAATATGAAGTGTCACAGTACTATCTATTGGTTTTCTATCTTTATCAGTAATTTCTAGCCAATAGCAAGCTCTATTTAGGATTAAATTTTCCTCAGTTACCTGTAACCACTTGTCATCAACTTCTGGAATACAAAAGGCAATTAAAATTAATCTAAGACTGCGTTCATTATTTCGGGTAACAATTTTATTGTAGGCTTTTGTGCTTATGACAAATGTTATATGATTTTTTTCTATTTTAAAGTTAGAAGACGCCTTTAATTGAAAGCACAAAGGGTATCCAACTTCGCTATATTCTTCTTTTTGGTTTTCATTTTCTTCTACTAAAACTTTAGAGAAGCGTCCATCTACCCCATAATCAAAGTTTGCATCGTTAACTCTAATAATCAATCCAGCTTTTCCAGCAATAGCTTGAACATAGGATATACTTAAACTTTCTTTTCTATGGTTATCCGTAATCATCAGAAATACAACCTTATATAACAGATTCGACAATCCTCAGAAATTTTCATCAATAAATATAGAGTATATACTAAATTATTTAATATTTCAATCAAGATGAATCAATGAAAGAAATTTAATTTTAAAGAGTCTTTCTGAGACACGATGTCGAAGAAATCTAAACGGTATTTTATAGCGATAGTTCCTAACAGAACATGGTCACGTCTAAAATCGCGTAGAACGTTAAGAGTATCCGACGTGACTTTGAAACTCGAAAGTGCGGTAGCACCTTTTGAGTTTCAAAGTCATGTCTCCAAGCCGAACTATTACTAGCAAGTCCCGTGACTGAGTGTAGGGCGCAAAACTTGCATTATCTTCTCTGCAAGTTTTGTGACCGGAACGAAGGCACTGGACTTGCGTAAGTCTGACAAAAATACTAAAAAGTTCAACTGCCACAGTTAAGCCGGCTTGGAGCAAGGTGACGGACAGCATCCGAACATAGTCCGTTACCGCAGCGGATACTCGCAGTTAGATGCTCGTGACTGCATCTACTCCAAAAATATTCCTTTAATATTTTTTTCAAACTCCTTCAAACGATTCGTCATTCTTTTCGGAAAGAAAAGCTTTAATCGTAACACTCCCAATAGTCTTTGTGGATACTGCATCGAAGCCACCGCCAACTATACCACCAATTATTGGAACCATTTTTCCTAGATTTACAATTCCGGTTGTTCCAAATTTAGTTAAGAGTCTGAATCCAACCGATTTATTTATTTGTTTGATTACTTCGATACTAATTCTTTTAATCATTACATTAGTAATTTTAGTTCCAAGTTTTATTCCCACACCTTTTAAAATATCTGCCGCCGCCGAACCAGTCATACAAGTATAGGCAAGAGTCTTTACTTCATCTGAATGAACATTATATCCGCCCATAACGGCTATTGCAACAATCATACGCAATTGAATGTAAAGAACAGAAGAAATATTGGCAGGAATTGCAACAGGCAAAGTAATAATTCCACCAAGACCAGTGATAAAACCAGAAGTTGCTGCCTTCGACATTTGCCAATTGACTAAACTTTCCGCTGCTTCTACAGGATTATTGTTATTATTCTTCAAATATTCATTTGCTAACTGTTCCGCTGTCGGAAAAACTCCTAATCCATTTACAGCACTTTCATATCCCCAATCGAGTGCTTTCATTATCATATTCTCATCTAAGTTCTCATTTTCCATTGCGTTAATTCTCTCCTTTCATTTTAATTCAATCTAGTATTTCTAAATACTATTATATTTTACCATCTGGACAAAATAAACTCATTAGTTTCGAAAAAAATCCAACAATAGGATATTTGAATCCAGAATATATCTTTTTTCTTAAAATCTTGCAGTCATGGCATCTAACGTTAAGAGTATCCGACGTTGAGAAAATGGGAAGAAAATGCCCCAAGCATTTTTCTTTCCATTTTCTCAATGTCTCCAAGCCGAACTATTACTAGCAAGTCCCGTGACTGAGTGTAGGGCGCAAAACTTGCATTATTCTCTTGCAAGTTTTGTGACCGGAACGAAGGCACTGGACTTGCGTAAGTTCAGCAAATATACTACAAAGTGTGGCTAATACAACTAAGCCGGCTTGGAGCAAGGTGACGGACAGCTTCCGATATAGTCCGTTACCGCAGTGGATACTCGCAGTTAGGCGAAGGTTTTATTGACTGACTTTTTTTTCATTAGAAGTGCTCTCTAAAGCCCTTTTCTCCTGAATATATTCAATCGGATAAACATGAATAAGATAAAGGTAAAAGAAGCCCATTGAAATAACTAAAATTATTAATCCAACGAAAGATGAACTTATTTCAATTCCTTGTAATGACGCTTTTAAACTATGAGTAGCCTCAGTTGCAGAGTCTGCAATCTTCTCATTATTTTTATTGCTCTTTCTTTTAATTATCTTTTCATTTTTCGAAAATTGTAACCAAGAAAAATAAACTCCACTGAAAACAATGAAAACTACAACAAAAAAAATAATTGTAGAGGATAATAAATGCCAACCTAAAGTATTTCTTCGATTCTCAAGTGACCAAATGTGGTAATCGATTACATATTTTACATATTCTTGGTATTTTGATTCTGAATCACTATTTATTTCTATGATTTGGTCACCTAATTTAATCTTCTTTATTTTAGTTTGAGTTTCGTTGAATTTTGAAATTTTCAATTCATCTTTTTGAATGATTGAATCAAAAGTATTTACATCTTTTTGAGCGATGATACAAATCGGAAACATTAGGAAAGTTGTAATAAATATTTTAATCGTCATTTTTTCTACTCCTATCCAATTATCTAATGATCCAAGTCAGAATACTCAATAGTTTTACACTTTATACAAGTTTTTTTATTACTACAGCAATCATCAATGCAATAAGCACTACTATAAAATGAAATTATTTGATTCTCTTTTTGAATGCTGAGATTTTTATCCTTACTATGTTTTTTTAATCTGCTTATGAATAATCGAGTACAACTTTTGGTTAATACTTTTCGCTGCACAATTCTATTTTCCAAATCTTTATAACTTTGGTCAATATTTATTTCCTGACTTGGTAATACTTGACTTTGATTGGTTTCATAAATTACATCACTTTCCCCTCTATCAATGTAAGCGGAATATGCTGCTGACGGAATAAGTAATCCACCTGCTGCATAACACGTAAGGCATTTGGTAAGATATTCGGAGTTAGCTTTCTTTATCATAAATGATTTAATTCTTTGTTTTGATTCTTGTTTCATTTTTTTATCATTTAATGCTTTGATTCTGTATCCACCACGACCAGCTTGAGAAAGTAATCCATTGCCTGAAAAACTAATCACAAAAAATGTTATTATTAAGAATTTAAACTTCAACTTTTTACCTCATTCCCTGTAGTATAATAAAACTTTCGCCTAACGTTAAGAGTATCCGACGTGACTTTGAAACTCGAAAGTGCGGTAGCACCTTTTGAGTTTCAAAGTCATGTCTCCAAGCCGACCAACTACTAGCAAGTCCCGTGACTGAGTGTAGGGCGCAAAACTTGCATTATTCTCTTGCAAGTTTTGTGACCGGAACGAAGGCACTGGACTTGCGTAAGTTCAACAAATATACTACAAAGTCTGACTAACACGACTAAGCCGGCTTGGAGCAAGGTGACGGACAGCATCCGATATAGTCCGTTACCGCAGTGGATACTCGCAGTTAGATGAAGGTTTTGGCAGTAATACAGAAGGATACCCCTTTGAGGATTCGAACCTCAGCCTCCTACTTCGGCGTAATCCCTCTTTCTATTGAAAAAGAGATTATGTCGAAGTAGGCGAACACCGCCTATATTCCGGAGGGGCTTAGTCTATTCTTTAATACCCCATATATTTTTTCAACCTTTTCTTGTTTTTCAATACCAAATTTTGTTCTATAATAAACCTCAAAGGCTTTTTTAATTCTATCATTTTTTATTTTTATATCTGAATATTTATTAAATTTTTTGAAAAATAAATTGGTTAAACAGTCTTCATTCTCTTGGTCGGATAAAATCATTTCAATAATATTATCTTCTTCAATTTTTACATAAGTAGTTAAATAAAAAGCAATAGTTTTTACAACATTAGTAAACAATTTGTAATCATTAAAATTTATTTTGTCATAACTATTTGGAGCCTCCGATAGATTACTAAAAATATTACACTTAAACCTATCATTAAAGATTCTTTTATCGTAAGACAATACAAGTTTGAGATGTTCATCATACTCTTTTTTCCTTTTATTTTTTGCAGATTCTTCGGAATGCCTAAATTTATTTCCAACTACTCTATAATAATGAAAGGAATCATAAACATGTTTACCAACTTTTTCGGAAAAATCAGATTTATCAATATTAAGAATTCCTAATAGCTGGTCTATGATTGTAGTCTTTCTTTCGTATCCTTTTTCTTTCAAATTTGGAATTAAAGGTTTTAGCTCTTCTAAAAATAATTTGAAAAATTGCTCGGCTTGTTGGTAAGTTGAAATGATATAGTAATGTGATATCCTTTCTATTTTTAGCTCGAATCCAGTTTCATATAGCGAATACTTATCTGTTAACTCCTTTATATAGAGATTTTTACTTTTAGTATTATTTATGTTATCCACATTTTCCAGCGATTTTAATTTCTCTATAAATTCCATTACAGCAATCTGATTTAGCGAATTTAGTGAATCGTACTTCCCTAAATCATCTTTCAATTTTTTATAACAATGAAAATTAAATCTGTAAGTATAAATGTATATTTCTTCAAGTAATTTAGGAACAATGCTTTTATAAAATATGAGTCTATCGACAAATTCTAGGTCTTTAATACTTCTTAATAGATGGCTAAAATATTTATTGTATTTAGATTCTAGAACTAGTGTAATTTCAGAAAAAGATTTTTTATCATTTTCAAAATCTTTTCCCGCTTTTTCAGTCTGCATTTTCTCCAATTTGCTAATAAAATTAGAAAATTCTTCTGTTCTATTAAAATTTATATTCATTTTGTATATTCCTCTGCCAAAACTTTCATCTAACGTTAAGCGTAGCCGACGTGCGGTGGCAAGGGGTGGGGCATGTCTCCGAGACTACCTACACGGTGCATATTGCGTGCCACATCAGTTCGTGGCGCGTAATATGCGTTATCCTTCTTAGAACAA
>JAGOHK010000021.1 GCA_017996175.1 Leptospiraceae bacterium | reverse complement strand
GCAATACGACTTGGTCTTGTTTTCCAGTTGTCTTCGTTCACTGTAGATTTATTTGTTGTATGACAATTGTAACATAACTTAGATTGAGCGAGGGTAATGAATAAGGTAGCTTTGGTCTTAAAGTTGTAGCCATTAGGTGGTGGTGAACAATTTACCGCACAGTAGTTTCCATCTTTAACTAAATGACTTTCCATATGAAACTTATGAACCATCACAGGGAAATCGATGACATTGTATCCATCGAAAACATAATATGCGGCGGCGGCTGGATATATTCCGGTAAGAGGATCTGAAGTAACAGTCACGTCAGTTATACTTCTAATTTGCTCAGTGTGGCACATAACGCAATGTCTTACATCATTTCTTCCCCCAGCCCCGTGAAATATCAAACCTCGTGTTGTAATACCTGAAGTCGTTGTAGCATTAACATTCTTGTGGCAATTATTGCAAGTAGTGGTCACAGTTATATCTCTCTGCAATGCTTTGATCTGACCGGTTGCTGGAATGAAATCATAAGCGAGAGTTTCTCCATCATCGAAGTTTACTGAGGGTACTCCAGTGCTAACATTTGATCCATCTGCATTGTTGGTACCAGTACCTCGCACTGTTCCAGTTCCGATATAAACTACCATTCGATGAGGCAAACTCGAATTATACGTAACATCTCCTGTATTTGCAATTCTTGTAGAGGTTAAGGCTGTTGGTAAGGTTGTTTTCGTGGAGTTTAAATATTCTTGACTAATGAAATTTTTTGCTTTGGTAATATCTCTGTAAAATGTATAGGTATAAGAACCATCTCCATTGTCGACTATCGTTCCATTTACATCGTTAGTCGGCTTAGACCATGCTTCCTGCCTAGTAATGATCGCTCCTCCACTATCAACACCATTGGTAACGGCTGCGGAGGTAACAATATAATTAACCCATTTCCCCGGACTTCCGTTTGTTCCTTCCACGTATTTTGCTATCGTAAAATTGATATTACTTACGGCAGTTAACCTAGTTACGAATGCAGTACCACTTAGTCCGGTTGTATTATTGGTTATCGTTGTCCAGCCAAATCCGATTAATCTACTTGCGACTAATGTACTAGTAGCCTTTGTTGCAACGTAAAATTTCACAACAGGTTTACCGGTAGACATATCCACACTCTCTACGATTCCATCTAAGCTTAATGCTTTAATTTCTGTTGCTGTTTTACTTGAAACATCATATAGAGGCAATGACTTCACATAAGCGAGTTTAGCCGCATGATTAGCGGCTGCTATCTCATCATCAGTAGGTTTAACCGTTCTTAAAAATTCTGCTAAAGGCAAAAGTATTTTTGCTATAGAATTTTTATCGTTTTCTTCGTCGAGCGGACTTTGTGTGCAATTCAAAGTTAAAATAAAAAAAATCAGTATTAAAGTTTTCATATAAATCTCCTTGTTAAAAATTATCCTCAGATACTTCCTTCGCAAATGAGAAGAATCTATTAATGTTAAAACCTATTGTCCACTCTCTGTTTCGATAATCAAACTCAGCTCCGCGGAGTAACTGAGTATGCGCTAAGCTTCTGCTATTTGAAATAAATACATTATAAATATGACCACCAGATTCATAACTCAACCCAAAACTAAGTGGTATAGAGTAGTAGGGAACTGGTTTGTCAAAGTAGACATTTCTTAAATAGATATAACCTAAATCACTAGATTGGTTATAAGTTGTATTTATTTCTTTTGGAGTGAGATTGCTGGATCCACCATAACTAGCTGTGTCAACTGACGCATATCTATCTCCAATATAATCTCTCTTTTCAGATAAAATTGTTTCTACTAAAAAAGATATAGATTTGTTTAATTGAACTTTTCCACCTATGCTTACTCCCCAACGATCATTGGAAAGACTTGTTTTTACAAAATTCCTATGTACGAACATGGGAGAAACTTGGAGAGAAAAGGTTTCATTGAATCTCCTTGAAAATATGGCAGATGCCAAATAACTAGTTCTGTCCGTATAAGATAATTCATATTCGTTTAGTTTTTTCTTTATCGCTTCGTCTACTGCCGTGTTGCCGCTACTAGCTGGGACAATATAGGGACCCATTGTTACGACTTGTTTCTCTGTTTCCACTCCCACAGCACCAAATAGAGCAATGGATACTGGAAATTTATTCGTTTGAGGAGTTAAAAAATATTTTGATCGTAATTCATAAGTTTTGAATGTATTTACTCTTGATAAACCAAGAGAGAATTTATCAGTAATTCCATAATCTAAAGACAACTGTGTATTAGCCCCTTTGTCTAATCCTAAGAAGTCATAGACGGGTGTGTTTGCATTTCCAAATCTATGATTGAAGATAAAATTTAGAATATCCTTCTGTAAAGGTTGAGCGGTTGGCATATGAATCAAGTTCGGACCTTTAAAACCTGGAGGTGCAATTTCAGGTTTATCGTCTTTTTTTTCTTCTGGAGCTGGAGTTTCAACAGTTTTGACTTCTGTTGGAGTAGGCTCTACGGTCTTAGGTTCAGATTTTACTTCTTCTGGTACCTTTACCTCTACTGGCTCCTTTACTTCCTTTTCAGGTTCTACCGGAGTCTTAGCATCGGATTCTTCTACCTTTTTTGTTGGGGTATCTGTTTTAATTTCCTTCGCGGGAGATTCTTTGGCATTATCCTCTCCAGTCACTTTCGCTGGAGAGATGATTTCTTTTGCTGATGAATCCTTGGCATTCTTTGAAGGAATTACTTTCTCGCTAACTTTTTTAGCAGTCACAGGAGTTTTCTTCTTTCCAGAAATTTCTTGTGCGCTAGTGAAGTTGACAGCGATTAAAATTAATACCAAGATTAGCGTTTTCATTTTGCACTCTTTAACTCTAACTTCATTTTGAGTTCTACGATCTCATTTACTTTTGCCAATTTGATATCTGGTACAGCGATTTTATAGTCAGTTAGATTTACTTTGAATGCCGAAGTAAGTAAGTATCCATTGCCAGATTCAGATGGTTTCACAAGCCCTTCTATTTCTACGTTGTCTTTTGTTGTTCCATGGATTGTCATTTTACCGGTTACTTTTGCTTTGCCGGTTGTTGGATCATAAGAAGTAATAGTTCCTTTATAACTAGCAACATTATATTTGGAAGATTCTAGATAGGTTTCATGCATCCTATCGTTTGCAAATTTATAATCTCCACTCAAACTAAAACTTTCTAAATTAATAGCCATATTAAATTCGAACATCTTTGCCTTCATGTCTACTTTTCCAGTAACCTGATTTGCAAGCCCGACCATTTTGGAATCCATACCGCCCATTGTTTTAACGAGGGTAAATAACATTTTACCTGAATCTACCTTTAAGTTCGTTTCAGATATTTCTGTTGCGGATAATGACGCATATCCCATGAATAAGACCAAGCTTATTATAGTTAAAAAGTTTTTATTCGTTTTCATTGTAATTCTCCTTTTGAATTAACCTTACTGTTTGTTTTCGCTTTTTTTAATTCTAATTTGATTCTCAATGTAACAATCTCGCTGACTTTGGTTATCTTTGTGTTCGGAACTTCTATATTGAAGTCATTAAGATTCACTTTAAAATCTGCTATAAATAAGTATCCTTTTCCTGATTTTGATTTTTCGATCAAACCACTCACAGCAAAATTTTCTTTTGTAATTCCATGCACAGTCATGTCTCCGATGACTTTCGCTTTCCCATTTGCGCTATTGTAAGACTGAATTGTACCTTTGTAATTTGCAGATCCAAACTTAAATGACTCTAAGTACGTCTCGTGCATTTTGTTGTTGGCAAATTTGAATTTGCCACCGAGGCTCACACTTTCCAAACTCATATCCATAGTCACATCGAAAGTTTTTTCAGTCATATTGATAAGACCAGAAACTTTGTTTGCAACCCCTGTCATACTTGCATATTCAGTCATACTTGGGTCATAACCGGATGAGCTTTTTTTTACAAGAGTGAATAACATTCTCCCGGATTGTACACTTAGTTGTGAATCTGGTATTTCAGTTGCAGATAATGAGCTGTATACCAATGCAAAAAATATTGTAGTAAGTAATCTAGTGCCATCTTTTATTGTGATGCTCCGCCTTTGATCCAACAATAGACTGCATTGTTTAAAGTTGAATCTGAGTAAGAAGACATGCTGCCACTTTTAATCGCAGTATAAAAAATACTCCCTTCTGGACTTGAGCCTGATACCTTAGCGGTTACGGATGTGTAACTACTAACATCTACACCGCCTTTTGGACTTCCACTACTATGACAGCCACTACATTTACCAGAAAGCCCTGCGGAAGATAAATCGGAAAATTTTGGAGTTGTTGTGCAGCTAACAGCACCATCACCGTTTTAAAATACAATTCCCTGTAATATTCTTTCATTTTCTATTTTGGAATACTTATTATCTGTGCAATTAAATCCCCAGAAACTTATAAGTGCTATTATTAGTATTAGATTTAGTTTCACTTTCATAACCTTTGGTCTCATAGACCTTGTTCCTATCTTTTTATTATACGAACCTTTCTATGCATAATTGTGAATAGCCGCTATTGAAGCTATGATATTTGTCATGTGACATTTATCATAATATTCGAATGAAAGTAGATTTTACTAGTTTATTAACAATGCCTAATGGGAATTGTTAATAATGAATCTATTGAGATTGTGCAAAAGCAAATAAATATTAACCGCAAAGAACACAGAATTCACGAAGAGTATTCACAAATTCAAAAAACTCAGTGTAAGTTTCGCTAGGACTTATTACTTTTCTCTGCGATTATATCCTTGGTTAATTACCGGTTAATTCAAATTTGACGCTAACATCAACTTCTTTAATTTTCGGGGGTTCCATGTTGTAATCTTTCGGATTTATTTTAAATGCAGATGTAAACAAATACCCATTAGCCTCTTGTTTAAGTTTTCCGGAAATTTCTACATTCTCTTTTGTTACTCCGTGAATTGTCATTTTACCTTTTACCTTTATATCACCGGTAGCAGTATCGTGCGAAATAATAGTGCCTTGAAAGTTTGCAGTTGTATATTTGTCTGATTCTAAGAAACCTTCGTGCATTAAGTCATTTGCATACTTATAAGCGCCGGTGAGATAAAAATTTTGGTGTTTAATAGAGGTAGAAATATTTACAGTTTTCGTTTGAACATCTACAGAGCCGTAAAATTCCTCTGCAATTCCAGACATTTTAGCTGCTATTTCCCATTCCGTTTTTACAAGAACATAAAGCATTTTACCTGTTTTAATTTTCAGTTTTGTTTCTGAAACTTCTACTGCGTGAATACTCACGTTTATCCATAAAAGAGTTATTAAGAATATCGTAATAGAGTGAATTATTTTCATCATATAATCCTCCTAAAAAATAGATGTAACGTGAGTTCGATGTAACGGGAGATTACTCAATGTCACCCCCGAAATTTTCTGGGGGTCTCAAGAACTACAGATTCCCAATATCGCTTGGCGAAAGCGGGTGGAATTTTGGGAATGACACATTGAATTGAATTTACATATAATTTTAAACACTTACGCCAAATTCACGTTATATAGAATGCTAACCTTTAATTTTAATTGGTCAAGTGTTATAGGAAACTTTGGATTCTAAAATGATATGATATATGTCATGATAATCACAGAGCGCACAGTTCCTGAATGAGAAATATATTTTAAACTATTTTACAGCTTCAAATATATTTGTTTCTTCTAATTTTCGTTTTACGATAACAGCAGCTTGGGTAATCAGTATTTTGCGACGTGAGTATTTATTCTTGAGATTAATATCATAACTCATGACAAATGCTATTATGATAAGCGAAAATGGATAAGCGGAACCGAGGATAATAATCGGAATCCCTATTTGGTAAATGGAATAGGAATTTAGAACGAATATAATTTCATGAATAACAAAAGATAAAGCAATATTAAAAATCAGCCCACCAACTAAAAACATAACTGAAATCATCAAAAGGCTAAATGTATTAAATGTTTTTCCACTTGTAAGTAAAAAGGATGCTTTCATCGCTTGTCTTGCGTTAAAGTCTGCATCTATTACAAAGAAGGGAGAATAGATAAGCCTAGAAATTGACCAAAAAAATAATACAAGTCCCATTATAATTCTAATTTGCATAATCCTGTCATAGTCTTTCATAAAAAATGCAACTTTAAACAGTAGAATATAGAGAGAATAGTAGGCAGCGAGTAATATTAGAATTTGGAAATAACCTTTATGCCCAGCAAAAAGTATTTTTAAATTTACCTTTAGCCCCCGCACTAAACGTAAATAAAAACGAATAAATCCACAAACAAAATAAGTAACGATAGGAAGGGAAAGATAACCCAAGAGCATATTCTGTGTTTCCCGCTCATACGCAATTAGAAAGACTAAGTAGATCATTGAAAAATAGGTAGCCGAAAGTATAAGCGTAAATATAAGACTCGCTGCAATCGTAATTAAAAAGTTCTTATGGGCTACAGCCACACTTTCTTTTACATAGTTAATCACAATTTGTGGGGGAGTAAAAAGTTTAACTAGTACTTTTGGATTCATGTATGATTCAAGCGTCTTATCAAAAGCCATTGAAAATCAACAAAAAAAAGGGCTAGTTTGAAATTAATTTACCTTAATCGTCTAGGGTAATCGGATTGAATTTAGGGTTAGATATTTTTGGACTGGAAATTTGGGGTAGAGTAGGGTTGGATTTTTGAGGTGTAGCTTCTGTTGTTTTTGTGTCTATTTTTGTTAAATCGGAAACAGGAATTTTTCCCTTAGAATCGTCATTTAGAACTTCTTTCTTGATTACGTCATTGATTCTTTTTACCATAAATGTCTGACTAGGATCAACTAGGCTTTCATGCCCACCGGTAACCTCTGTTTCTAACTCCATATCTTCTTCTAACAAATCTTCTAAGTCAGGAAGAGGGGACGGGAACGACAAATCAATATTTGCCTTTGTATCCATAATATCTAAATTAATTGCAGAATCTGCATGAACTATATGGTCTTCAAAAGAAAACATATCTTCTTTATCATCCGCAATGAAATCATCTAAATTGAGTGTACTTTGCGTTGGTGTAATTTCTTCTGATAAATCAATTCCTAAATCTGCCGAAAGCATTCCCTGTTCAATTTCTTCTTCGATAATCGCATCAAAATCTATGTATTGTTTATTCTTATAATCAATTGTTGGGTTAGGAATTTTCGTAGATTCAAATTCAGAGTCAAGCGGAACTGTTTCAATTTCTACAATTGAAATTTTTTCCTTAGTTGGTGGAGAAAGATTTTCTAGAGAGCTTATGTATTCAATTTCCTCGGATAAGTCAACGTCTAAAGAAAGACTATCATCCACTTCTCGGTGAGCTGTTAAGGATAATTTCTCATAATGTTCTTCCGGGGATTCTTCTTTTTCGAAATCAGATTCAACAAGTGAGTTTAGATTGAAATTTAGTTTTTCGGTTTCGGTGAGAAGTTTTTCATCGTCTGAAGTAGGATTTTTGAGAGAACTTAGATTTAAAGTAAACTCACTTGTTGATTTCAACTCCTCGGAGGGTAATACCGATTTAGCTCCATTTGCAACTTGGGGTTTGGGTTTATGTTTATTAAACTCTCTTCTGTCCGGCTTTGTGATAAGATACGGATCATTTTCCAAAAAGAACATATACTCCTTAAATTCGTTTAAGGAGACTATATCCAATTCTTTATTTGAAAAATAAGAATATACTTCCTCAATCGAAAGACTAGGATTGACATATAATAATAGTTTGATTGCAAGTTCGATCACTGCAGTGGAAAATTCTGCATATACGATTGCTATATTTCCGAATTTGTTAAAGTCTACAATACTTTCAAATAGTTCTACTTGTGTTTTAATATCAGAGTTTGATAAATAAAAGGAACACTGAATTCCATTTTGTTTTAAAAGTTCAATTAAAGAATTATATTGATTCTTCTCTTTTTCGGAAGAAACAATAAGAACTAAAGTATCAACTTTTTTTGAGATTAGGTTTTTGATTTGTTTTTTAAAAATGGAATCATCTTTTAAATCTAAATCTTTCAGTATTGCCAGCAAATAACAGATATTGCCCGTATTGCCTAAAGATATAAAATTTTTTAAAAGTTGATTCATGATTCGATGTCAAAATCTCTTAGAATATTGCTCAGTATTAATATCTATCTACATGTTTAAAATCTCTATATTTTGCAAGCATAAACTATTTCGGAATTTCCTTGCTAATATCCAAGTTGTATTGATAGTCCTCAAACCTAACGTCCACACTGATCTCTGTAGTACGGTTGTTTATTTGGTAAATAGTAAATAATCTAGTGCTCTTTGGAGCTTGGAAAACATTTTTCGACTCAAAGTTTAAATCTAACGAGTATTTCATTAATTCTTTTTTCTTGATAATTGGCTCTTTTAAAATTTTTACAATTCGCGCAGTTTCTTGGTCTATCCAAATTTGCCCCCGAAAATACCCAGCTTGAATTTTTTGTGGAGTCACAAGATACTTCACTATCTTTGCATCGCTTGAGAGTGTTTGAAAATTGTGAGAATTTAATCCTTCTTTTGATAACCAGTCAACTTCTGATTTATTAATTCTTTCAATTAATGGCTTTGCAAGTATTTGTTTTATTCCATTCATTTCAATTTCTTTACATACAAAAATATATTCATCTGGATATTGAAAATAACCAGTTTGTATTCGTTTCTCAACTACAATTCCAGTTGACTCTTTGACGGTAGAGGTTACTTCTTGTTTGACTTTGTAGTTTTTGATTTCTTTTTTTTCTTTTTGAAATAAGTCTGCCGCTCGGTTTAGCAAAACATAGTTTTCCTCTGCGGAAATGGAAAGTGTAAGGAAGGAAATAATTATTAAAATAAAACCTTTAAAAAAAAAAGGACTGAAAGGTATATAGTTATTAACCTTTAAAAAGGATTTTGGTTTTTTAGTAATCATCGGCTCTAATTTTCTCGTTTATAGAGTTTCAGATTGTATCTTAC
The DNA here is from genome assembly GCA_017996175.1 of Leptospiraceae bacterium. GTDB lineage: Bacteria > Spirochaetota > Leptospiria > Leptospirales > Leptospiraceae > UBA2033. The sequence continues at coordinate 44,900 of JAGOHK010000021.1, read as the reverse complement.
CTTATCTATATTATTGATTTTGATTAAATGCTCATTCGGACAAATGATTTCAGAACCGGTATTTAGATTTAACTCTGGATACTGGATGGTTTCAAACGTATCGAAACTGGCAGAAGAATTACTTGTAGTAGATCCGATATTATCCCCGTTAAAAATGATAAACTCATTTGAGCCATTGCTTACTATCACAAAGTCCCCTGATCCAGAAGTAACTCCAGAGGTTGTTCCTGAAATTCGACTGACTTGAGATGGATTTAAACTGATAGAAGAAGGTTTTGCCATTGCAGAGAAGGGAGATGGACTTGATAACACTAAAAGTTCAGACGGAAACGGGTACGTAGTTCGCACCAAATCAATATTATCCACACTAGTATTTCCGAAATATACATTTTGTAAATTATAACCTACAGATTGTCCAAGAAACGATGCAAATATTTTTTTGAATGCAGTTTTATTATCACTACTCAACACGGTTGGATTAAAATTTGCGGAGTTCATAAATAGTGTCATAAAATTATAGGCATTATCCGCTCTAGTCCCATTGAGACCTTGGACTGTATTACTGAAAAAAGCATTTCTATCAGTAGCGTTAGTTCCAGAGCTAGTATACATGTATTTCATAAAACTATAAGCATAAGCATAATTTTTCAAATTACTATTCCAATTAAATAAGGAAGGACTTCCAGAGCTCGTACTTCCTATTCCGCCGCTACAGGAGCTACTAGAATCACCCTTAAAACAACTGAGTCTGGAATTCTGAGGACCATAACCGGTCAAATCACTACTCACTTCACTCGTGCCTTCGTCAATCCAAGTATCATCTCCACCTTCAGAATACTGGAAACGAATCAAATGTTGTAATTCATGTGCTAGAGTAGAAAGGAAAATATCTGGTTTTCCATTCAATAGGTCTTTATCTCTTAATCTTAACAATTCAACTCCATCCATGAATAAAATTTCTCTCTGATTAGAGCGAATGGAAAATAAGGGTGTGTCCGAAAAAAAACTTGCTGGATCTACAAAACCCGCAACAAAGCCAGAGGATGCGGTGGCTCCATCTCTTATGTCTAAGATCAAAACGGTGATTTTTCCATCATTATTGATATCGGAGGGTGCGCCAAATGCACTCTTTTCCACTGGAAAGATATTTGACTCAAATGCATTCGCTACATCAGTATAATTCAAGTTGGTGGATAATCCATTTTCAACATATAAATTCATATTCGCAGAGGAAGCAACTAATGTGGAATAAACGCAGTAGCTGCTCTGGGAGGAAAGGGTCAAATTTCTTACCCAAAAACTTCCATTATTTGGGTTGCATCTATTTTGCAGGCTAGCAATAGATAGAAGGGTTAGTAAATTTCTTTCTTTTTTTGAATTAGCAGGATAGCAGGAAATAAAAAAAGAACATGCTAATAAAAGTCTAGTGAATGCTAAAAAAAAAGATTTTGAAATCATAGTATACGCTAATTCCTAGGTTTAAGATTGTCAAATGATTTACGATTCAGAGATTGTTACCTAACTGTTAAATTTAGACAAATAAAGAGAGTAAAATTACCAAATGCATTTTAAAAAAATATTAATTATCACAATATTCTATGGGAATCTTTATGCGAATGATGTTTTTTCCTCTGGGGTATGGTTTTCGGATCGGCAAGAATTTAGAAATGGATTTGAAAACTTACAACTGGTAGTAGAAGAAAAAAATTTTACCTTAGCAAAACTTTCTTACAACGAGGAAAAAAAATGGGAAGAAACTAGAGTCTTAGGAGTTGTCATAAAAAATAAAAAAGGGGAATTTCTCTTAAAACCAGAAATGTGTAGTGTTTACGCCTCCAAAATTTTAGGACTACGTTGGGTATTAATTCAGGGTTTTGATTGTGACCATATCGAAATGCAAATAACGAAAACTGGGCAAGGAATTTTTATAAGCCCATCTATTGGCATTAAAGACACAGTACTATTAACTGGAACTTCCAATTCGGAAAAAAATAAAATTCAAGGTAGAGTCATCTCGATTGAAAAAGAAAAGTTTTTCGTTTGGGGCTTACGAATGCGTCATGTAAAAAAAAATGCGAGTGCTCTTCTGAATGGAAAAACAGTTTCTATTCTTGAGACAGTAGATTCAACTGGTACATTTGAATCTAAAGATTCAGTTCAGATTGGGGACTCGATTTCAATTACCAATAGAGAAGGAAGTTTATTTGATTAAATTATCTTCCTCGTTGGATGATTTTCAAAAAGGGCAATTTTTTTCGAATTGATTTGATTTCTTCTTCTGAAATTTCGAGACCATCTATCTCTAAAAAGGTTAAATCTTTTAATCCATACAATGGTTTTAAGGTTTGCACTTTTGTATTTCCAATTTGCAAATCTACTAGTTTTTTAGATTCAACAAGCGGCTCTAGATTAGAAATAGAAGTATTTCTAATATCTAAATGCCTGAGTTCAGGGAATTGTTTTGAAAAATTGAGATCAATGATCGCAGTTTTCGCAAGAGCTAATCTTGTTATTTTTTTTAAATTGTAAATCGGCGTTAAATCAGTAGTAGCCGTTTCATTTAAAATTAAACTATGCAAATTTTGCAATTCTCCGATTGGCTCAAGAGAAGTAATACTAGTCCCATTCAAATTCAAGTATTGTAATTTTTTAAATTTTGCTAGTCTTGAAAAATCTTTAAATTGTGGAGAAGAAATTTCCAATGATTCTAAGGATTCGAATTTAGATATTTCTTCTAAGTCAGGCACAAAATTTTCTGGGAATCCCATATTTTTTGTATGTTGCGGAAAGTATTCAACCTTTGAATTCTCTATGTTTTTCACCCCAATAAATCCAGGTGTTTCTCTGTAAATACTGGGCGCACACCCAAAGAATAGAATCAAGAGGAAACTGTTTAATCTTTTGTAATTTTCCATATTTTTATCCTATATTTTTTCGTTCAAAATATTTGATTATGAGCCAAAAAGTAAAGGTTCGGAATCTCTGCGAAAGTGCGAAGACTTTGAGCTTTTCTGCGGCAAATCAGTTTTATCCTTTTTATTTAATTTTTCTAATTTCATTTTTTGACTTGGGAAAGGTTTTAGAAGAAACTTTAAGTCAGAGAATTTTATATTTGGATCTAGCCAATTTTCGTAAAATTCCTTTTCTAAAATTACAGGCATTCTATCTTTCTCGTGAATTGGTTTAACAATTTCATTTGCGTTGGTAGTAAGAATTGTACAGGATAATGTTTCCTGATTCGTTTTTGGGTTAATCCATCTATCCCAGAGACCAGCCATTAGAAATATAGAATTTGAGTTTAAGGCAAATGCATATTTGTCTTTAGTCTTTCCTTCCTGTTTGAATTCATAAAATACATCGGCTGGAATTAAACAACGATTGGTATCTAATAGATTTCGAAAAGCTGGTTTTTCTTCTAAACTTTCACTTCGCGCATTGAATAAGGAATACTTTTTAATTTGCTCAAAGTCTTTTATAAAATTAGGTAGTAAACCCCAACGTTTTCGAGTCACTGTTTTTCTTTTTATTTTTTCATTATAGTGAATGGAATATATATTATCAGTAGGAAGATTCTCTTTATTTTCTTCCGACTCATCATCAGGATTTTCAAACTCCAAATCTTCTTGTAATAGAGTCAATTTTTTGATTAAAGCAAATCGACTACACATTATAAAATTCCCTTCATCGGTAAAATATAAGACTCTTCTAAATTAATGGACGCTGGCAAGAATAAAAAGGATTTTAGATATAAAGCAAAGTCTTCTGGTGAAATCATATCCTCTTTATGAAATCCATCTCGTCCACTCCAAATATCAGTACTGATGGCGCCGGGGTAAACGGTAAATACCCGCACTTTGTCCTTTTTCCATTCTTCTCGTAGAGATTTTGCAAGTCCTGCCACTGCATGTTTAGATGCACAATAGGCAGCCGATTCAGGAAAACCAATCTTACCCGCAGTAGAGGATAAAAAACATACAAATGGATTTAAACTAGAAGATTTCAAAAGTAGATAAAATTTTTGTAAAAGTAAAATAGACGAAAGTATATTCAAATTAAAATGGTGTTCTACTTCTTCTTTTTTTAGAGAGGAAAATTCTCCAAAAAGCCCATCTCCGTGGCATAAGTAAATCGCGTCTATATAGGAATGGAATTTCTGATAAAAGGTAAAAAAGGAACTTATTTCTTCTTCGAGAGTGAGGTCACATCTATAATTTAAACCTGTAACAATTTCAGAATGCAAATTATAGGAAACCCCACGTCTAGAAATTCCAAATACATCGAACTCTAGTTGATTTGAAATAGAGGCTAACAGTGCACTGCCGATTCCAGAGCCGGCGCCTACAATTAAAATTTTCTTTCTCATTAAAACTTATCACATACCCCAGATAGTATAACTTTGGGTTTTTTGAATTAAAATAACTTTTATGAGAAACAAAAATAAAATCAAAATACAAAGTAAAAAATAAACTCCCGGTTTTGTTTTTTCGTCTTCGTTCTTGAGTAAAACAAATAATGGAATACTTAAAGTAAACATTCTAGATACATTTTCATAAACAGACCAGAAATGATAAAAACTAGCAGTAGAAACCATGAAAAATACAAGCCCTATTCCTAAACGAAACTCAATCCCTTTTTTTATATTACCTGTAAATAGAGTAATTAAACCCGTAATTAAAAGAAGCAATAGAGGAAAACGAGAAAGTAATCGCGCCAACTCTTTATAATCCGTTGAAGTGCTAATTGAATTCAGAATAGATTTAGAGTAAGTAATAATACCTTCTAGGGGGAGGATAAAGTCTGTTAACCTAGTAGCTCTCCAGTTAGGAAAAGTAACCTTGAGATAAACATGCCACATGATTGGAATAATTAAGATGGAAACAACTAATAGTGCTTTGGGTAGGCGTTTATCCAATACAGTCTTAACTCCGAGTGGAAAAAATAGAAATAAGGCAGGTTCTTTACATAAAATCGCCAAACTCGCAACCAGCACAAAATAGATATTCTCCTCTTCGAGATAAAAATAATAGGCAATTATCACAAGAGAAACCATTACAGAGTCACTGACTAATACAGCGTAACTACCCAGAGAAAAAGGAGATAGTAAATAAAATAGAGAAAGAATCTTTTTGTCCTCATCTAACAGGCGACGAAGTAGAATATAAGAAATTAAAAATAAGGAAATATTTACGAAGTACATTCCAAATACAGATGCTTTTTTTCCTAAAAATCCAATGATTCCGACTAACAGAGGATAGCCGATACGAGGTGCCCTATAACTTTCATCAAAACCTTTAGCCCATTTCATATTCCATTCGCTTATCGTTCTCGAATAAAAATAAAAAATTTGTCCATCATAACCGGCTCCCAAGTCGTCTTTGCTCCCAAGGATTACTACTGCTCCATCTGGCATTTTTTCTTTATTTTGAACAGCGAACTCCATTCCAAAATTAATCATAGAAGTTGGATTGTAATTGTATTTTTTCCAGATAGAAATAGTGGTAATCGTATAAACAAGAAAAAAAAGTGAATACCGAATATATGGTTTTTCAAAAAATCTTAAAATCGTGCTCATAACATTACCGTGTATTTTCCTTAATGATTGAAGAATAAATGGGAGACATTTTTACTGCACCCGAATAAGTGAGATGATGTGAGTCTATAAAATCCTGTCCCATTGGAATAGAATCTTTCCTATCGTAAAACTTTATCCCATATTTAGAAGAAAGCTCTTGGTAAAATTCTAAATAGTCTTTATACCATTCACCGTCTTTATACAAATTTAATTCGAGGGGATTCTCGGGATTATTCACTATGATGAAAGGAATATTTGCTTTATGAAATTTCTCCGCGGCTTTTTCTAAGTAACCGAACTCGGACCAACGAAGTTTTCCTTTTGTATTTAGAAATTTTTTTACATTATGTAAATGGTAAAGTCTCTGTATTTCGGGACGAACTGGAATTGTTTTACTTTTATCTATATACTGATCAGCGTCTTTGTACATCTTTTCAAAATATTCTTGCGCGTATTCTTCATTAGTCATTAGTTTTAAAACTTGGTCATCCATGGAATCTATTCGAGTAAAAGAAATATCCTTCTCAATGACAGATTTACAAAAATTTTGAGAAAGACGAATTCCATAAAAATACTCTCGACCGTAAACCTTATTATCAATTACTTTAGAACTAACGACTGCGGAGATTTTAAAGGTTAAATCAATAGTATCCGCTTGTAGTCTTTCAGGAATAGAAAATTGAATTTTATACCACCCTACTTTATTAAAAGATGTTTTGAATAACTCAACTGACTGATTGAAAATTTTAATTTCGGTTTCTAAGTTACTCGGAATAAAAATAGTTTCTGAAAACTCAGTTTTTGTTTTCAAACCACATACAACCAGAAATTCCTGCCCTGTCCAACCTTTTCGCCATTGGATAGGAGTTAAATTAGATCCTGTGTAATTGTGATAACTTCTTCCACTTCTAGTATGTCTTTCGAGGTAAACATCTATTGGATCAGAAATAAAACTGCGGTACCGGTTTACATAGAGAATAGATTTTGTTAAAAGCGGTAGGATTTCTACTTTCTTTAATTGAGTAAAATTATCGAGTAAAAAGTCTAGAGGATAATAATACTTAATCGGATGTCGCTTGGCATACTCACGAATCCTCCTGTCCTCCGAATATTCTCCAAACCCATCATCATTCTGTTTTTGAAAATGATCCATCTGAAAATCACCTGGATTCACAAGATATAGAATCATATCTGGCTTTTTAGAAATCATTTCGTCTGCATAATAATATAAATCAGTCGGTGACATCGCAACATGTCCAAAAAATTCAGATTGTGTATTGAGTCCTGATTTTAAAAGTTCTCTATCTACATCCTGCGGCAAATAGGAATATAGCGCAACCGAACTTCCTGTAACTAGGATTGGTTTTTTATTTTTATCAAACTGTATCGTTTCTTTTTTTTGTAGAAAGTTGTACCAGGGCGAGGTGTCCCACTCTAATTCATTTGGAATTTGCAAAAATAAAAAAGAGAAGATAAACCAATCTAAAAATAAAACCGCACTAATAAAAATCGTAGTATAAGAAATAATTTTAAATTTTAAATTTTGAATATTCACGTGCTTTAGTAGGACATCAGATTTGGTCATTCATTTTAGGAAAGAAAGTCATTCAGTGAAAACGTTATTTCGGGAATGGTGTCCGAAATAAATCGTTCGTCCTTTTGCAATATTTTTGTAAAGGAATACTTTCCATCTAGAGGAGTTTTATAGACTTCCAAAATATTGTTTTGGAGGTTAATGATAATATACTCGGGAATATTAGCTTTAGCGTATATATAGGATTTTGCTCTATCCAAAGATATAGATGTATTGGCAACTTCTACCACTAACTTCGCTTCTGTAGGATGAGAGGTGGAATAATCGCCATTAGGCACGATTGCAATATCAGGCTCTGGTTCCGAAAAACCGGTATTGATAGGATTTTCCTGTCTAAGTTGGAATTTATTTTTTATTATCTCATAAAGAAAGTGAGTTAGTAGCGTTACTAAGTTAGCATGAATCGGATCCTTTGGCATTTTTTCTATCACTACTCCTTCTAAGAGTTCTGTTTTTTCGGAAATTAGACCTTGCTTGTATAGAAAATGATATGCCTCCACACTAATAGGAAATGCTCTCTCAAAAATTGCCTGACGTTCTTGTAATGCAAAGCTCATGGTTTTAATTTGCTATTTCAATCAATGAAGTCAAGAAAGAAATTTTCATGATTACCACCGATGAACACCGAAGACACCGATAAAAGATTCGATGTTACTTTAATTTATTATATTCTTTTCTCTTTCATAACGATCGTCGTTTTGCGCCATATTATTCAAAGCCATAACCAAAATAAAAACTATCGTTCTTTTATCGGTGTTCATCGGTGGTAGTATTTGATCAACTGTTTCTTCGCAATTTGTATATATTACGGATACACCAAATAGCGGTGTAAAGTTCGCTCTAAAGACCACTGCAATCTGCGCTATAAAATTTATTACCCAACTTTCCAGTGGTCTTTAGGGTGCAGTTTAGAGTGATACTAAATGTATCCGTAACTAAAAGGAAGTGCAAACTCGTTTTAACTTTTTTGAGTGCAGTATTCTTTTTTTACCGTGTTCTAAATATTATAGTTTTTATATTTTTAAATTGGATAACTTTGGTATTTGTAAAATCTGAAAGAGATTAATATGAGAAGTTTATGAGAACGTATGAATTAATAATAGGTATTTTCTTGGTATTTAATGTAATGTGCTCTACCGTAGAAGAAAGAAAAACGAAAGATATTCAGAAAGTTGAATTTCTTGAAGATAAGAATATGGGTATGAATGGTAATCTTCGAATAAAATTCATTTCGGATGAACTGATCGATTTAGAAAATGTAGAACTTAGAATTTCGAAAGTATTTCCGCCTTCAAAATTTGAGATGAAATATGGTACTCTGCTACCTTTACCAATTATTATTCCTATAGGGGAGCAGCCTCTAAGAGCAACGATTCATTATCCGCAATATATGTATAGATTTCAAAACCCGCGTAGCGAAACGGAACTTCAAATAAAAATACAAGAGGGTGAATATTATGTGGCAATAGAATCCGAGATGAAAGTATTTCATTTCTTTTTTCATGAAGCGAAACGTTTCCTCTTCCGATTTGGTTTTGCGAGTAAAAAAGATATTAGTAATCTTTTAGACGAAACAATTGCCTATGATGAAAGTTGTAAATCTAAAGTTGATGTCGGAGGATCGTATTTTAATATTGGGAGTTGTAAAAAAGTAAAGATTGTAAATGAGAAAGATAGTTACATCATTATAAATATTTCTGAGTCTAAACCAGCAACTTTATTAACTAGAATATTAATGTTTATTCCTGGAATTATTTGGCTTGGTCCTTTGACTTTCATGTTTCCTTACAAATATAGAGAAATGAGCGTTGAATTAATAAATCCAACAGAAGACATAAAGGAAAAAATGGATAACACGAAAATAAATGAAGTGAAATAGAAATGTATAGATTAGATGGAAGAGGAATATATAGAATGCATAACACAACAATACAACCAAGCCCCGCGTTAAGGATTAACGAATAGTTAATTGTGTGCCTTAATTTGGTGCTATTTTTTGGTTGAATTTTTAAAGTTAGAAGTTAATACTATTCCTATGAAGACAATTACTGTTTCAATCTCAGACAATGAATTCGAGCGATTTGGCATCAATTCAGAAAAAATTGATTTCAAAGAGTTGCTAAATAAAATAAGCATTGAATTAGCTAGACAAGCTGCGTATCAATGTCACGAAATAGCAAAGAGAGTCGGACTATCTACAATGACAATGGATGAAATTAGTGCGGAAGTTAAAGCAGTGAGAATGAATGCAAAAAAATCTTTCATGATATTATGATAAAATGAAACAACACAACTCAATCTACGGAAAACACAAACTACCCGCTATCAACTATAAACTATCCACTTTATTATTACTTTTTTTCCTATTCCCAATATTTTCTCTAACCACTCAAGAGATAGCCGAACAAGAATCAAAGCCCCTACTACGTGTATTTCCAATTTTTAGACCAGAAGAATGTGAGTGGTCGATTCGATTTGATATTTGTTTACGGTGTATGAAGAAAAGAGAACGTTATGCGCAGAGGATTTTATTTATGAAAGAAGGTGGTCCGTATAGAGAACACGGATGTTATACGGATGAAAAGGGATTTTATGTTCTACAGTAGAGACACGCTTCGCTGTTTGAAACAGCGCCAGCGTGTCTCTACTCCTAAAAAATAAAAACTATTTTTTACAAGTTTGGAGAGCTGCGATATTGGTTGCAGATTTTAAACAATCTAGGTTGTATTTTCCAGATGTACATTCTTTTAGAACGCCTGGTTTGAGAGAACCTTCCATTGCTTTTACTCTTTCAGCTTCTTCAGGAGTAAGTTCTTTAGCTAGGTTAGTAAACATTTGGTTTACAACAGGTTCGCACTCTGCAGCACTAACAGCTTCTTTTGCACAATTGGAGAATAGGATAGATGTTACAAGTAACATAGCGATAACTAATATTTTTTTCATTCGTTTTAATTCCTCTAATGGATTTTTACTCAAAATATCTTCTCTAGGCTTTGTGAAAACTGTTTTTTTCTTTTTTTACGCTTCTTTTGGATTATCGTCTGGATTCTTTGATACTCGAACACGCACTTCATTTCCAAGAAAATTCCAATTTACCTGAAATAATTTTTTCATGATATGGATTCCTCGACCGGTAGGAATATTGATTCTCTCAGGACTCGCAGGATTTGGCACTAGGCTCGGATCAAAACCTTTTCCACTATCAATCACATAGATATCTAGAAATTTGCTTGTTTCGAAAACTTGGACAGTTACTTCATCTTCAAAGCGCCTGCCTCCATGTTCGACAGCATTGTCGAGTGTCTCATCTATGATGATACTAAACCAAAATTCATTTAGGAATTTCTTCCAATTTTCTACTTCGTAGATTTTCCAAAGTTCTTCTTTTAAGGCAATGGCTCCTTGCGGATTTGAGGGGGCTATACTTTGAATGACAAGCCTTGGCAATTCTCCATAAATGAAAACAGAAAGAATTCCGGGGTAAAATGCTATAAACTTAAACTGAATTAAGGACAGAACAAAGAGCGAAAGGAAAAGAATATCAATGAGTAAAACATTGATATTTGCTTTTAGCATCTTATAATCCAAAGTTAGGTAATAATTTAAACTTAGAACAAAGATGGTAAGAATAACCGAGTAAGACAGGGAGCGATATAAAAATTTCTTTAAAAGATTACTCGCATGCGTCATTTTATAAATCACGATCATGATAAAAGAAAGAAGGGCAAAAACAGAAAACGCACGAGTTAAAAATACATTGGTCATTTCATAAAAGCGGCTTTCTAGAGGAAAGTAAGTGTTGATATAGGGAATCGAAAAAGTCTGAACCGTAATTAAATAACCTACTCCTCCAACAAATGCTGTATAAATAGTAATCAATACCTCACGTCGCCTATAGAAAGGAAAATTCAAGCCAAAAATAAGGAGCATATAGATAGTAAGGTTCGAAAAAATAATTTGTTGGAGCGGAAAATACTCTTCACTAATCAGACGAAATTTGTGAAGAACCTCGATAAAATTCCAGGCACTGAGTATAATCCCAAAAACAGCAAAAGAAATTTTTGTAGAAGTAAACGGAACTCTAAGTACAGAAACTAAAAATAGTATAAATACGATCAGAATCGTAAGAACAGAAAATAATATTTCGACAATTAGGTTCATTTCAAAAAAATAATCTTTACTCTATAGAATGCGCAAGTTTATTAACTTTCAGATAGTAAATTATGACACATATTCTACTAGTATCTACTTTTCTAGCAATAACTATTTTAACATAATGAGAAAACCGTAATCTATGAAATATATTCTAACTTTCCTTTTTCTATTCCTCCCACTCTCCCTATTCAGTCAGCAAATCACCGACTTTGATATGATCCGAAAAGGGGTAGTACAAATTCGAACCTATTCTCAGGGACTTGACGCATTTTCTCCATGGTTAACCACGAGCGTACGTGCAAGCGGTGGAACAGGATTTATCATTGATAAAGATAAAATCATGACTAACGCTCATGTAATTTCCAATGCAAAGTACATCCAAGTGCAAAGACATAACCAAACTGTTTGGTATGAAGTAGATGTTTTATTTGTTGCACACGATTGTGATCTTGCATTACTCAAAGCAAAAGACGCTTCTTTTTATGAAGACGTTACTTCTTTTGAGTTAGGCGCAATACCTGATCTGAATTCATCTATTACAGTAGTTGGTTATCCAATCGGTGGAGACAAAATCTCTGTTAGCCGCGGGATTGTTTCAAGAAAGGAACAATCAACTTACGCCCATTCTGAAGTAGATAGTCATTTAGTGATTCAAGTAGACGCAGCGATTAATCCCGGTAATTCGGGCGGACCTGCAATTCAGGATAATAAAGTAGTCGGAGTTGCATTTCAAGTAGCGAGTCGAGGGGAAAACATTGGTTATCTCATCCCAACCACAGTGATTCGCTATTTTCTAAAAGACATTGAAGATGGAAAGTATGACGGTTATGTTGAACTAGGAATTCGTACTTTAAATTCTTTTAATACTACACTTCGTGAATATAAAAAAATTCCAAAGGATCTAAATGGAGTATTTGTAACCAAGGTTTTAAAAGGTGGAAGTGCAGATGGATATTTAAAACGGGATGATCTTCTTCTCGAAATTGATGGATTACCAATTGGAAGAAATGGAACTATCGTTTTAGATAAGGATGCTCGAATTGACTTTGTAGAAATTATAGACAATAAACACTCAGGAGAAAAAATTTCTTTCCGAGTATTTAGAGATGGGCAGCTAATCACCGTAAACTTCCCCGCAAAACGAATGGATGAGTTTACTTATATGCGCCACAAATACGATGAACCTTTCGACTACTTCGTATTAGGCGGTCTAGTTTTTCAATCTATTTCTAGAGACTTGTTACAAGAGTGGAGTAAAAACAATGAAACACAGGGGGGAAGTCAGTTTCTTTACCGTTTCTTTTATTTTATAGATGATGATCTTTGCAGAGATGTGGAGTCTGACGTTGTAATGTATAGAAAATTAGCTCACCCCATTAATACCAATTCAGATTATTTTTTAAACATGGTAATAGAATCTGTGAATGATGTAAAAATTCAGAACCTGAAACAGTTGAAGGATGTGGTAATGAAAAAGAATTACACTTTTTTGAAACTAAAATTTAGAGACATCGATGTTCCATTAATCCTAAAAAAAGAAGATATAGAAAAAGCAGACAAAGAAATCCAAACAATCTACAAAGTAGGGAACAAATGAAATATACCTTTAAAATTCTATTTTTTGTTTTAGCTAGTAGTTACACATCATTATCCGCACTTGAAACAGTGGAAGATAAATTTAAAAATACTGTAGTACAGGTAAAAATTACAACCCAACATCCAAATTTTTTATTTCCCTGGCAACCTAAAAAACCACAGACCTACGGTGCAGTCGGTGCGGTAATAGCAAATAAAAGGATATTGGTGTTTAGTTCTTTAATAGATTATAACACGTCCATTGAAGTAAAAAAGTTTTCTTCTTATACATCCATTCCGGCAAAAGTTTTAAAAATTGATTATGAATCAAACCTAAGTGTGCTCGAAGTAGATGATAAAGATTTTTTCAATGACTTAGTTCCAGTTCAGTTTGAAGCCAAGATTGATGCGTTTAAACCAGTATCTATTTTACAGTTAGATAACTCTGGCTCCATTCAAAATTCAAAAGGTAGATTGACTGGACTTGATATGGAAAATTATCCAATGGGTTACACTGAATTGCCCTTCATTCATCTAAATTCGAATGAAAAATTAGAGGGTAACGGCGAACTTATTTTAGACAAAGAAAAAGCAATTGGAATGTTATATCGTTTTACCTCTTCCAAGAATGCAGGTAAAGTAATTCCTAGTTTTATAATCAATAACTTCATTAAACAAAATTTCGAAAAAACAAAAGGAACTATTTTCCCGTATAAAGGGTTTAAGTTTAGACCAATCCCTGATTTGGCTACAAAAGATTTTTTTGGATTAGATAAAAAAACAGATGGAGTTTTAGTAGCAGAAGTTATCCCCTACTCTTCCGCAACTAACGAACTACAGCTAAATGATATTATCCTGGAATACGGCGGATTTAAAATTGATTCACAAGGGTATTTCAAACATCCACTTTACGGCAAACAATATATATCCTTTCTCGCACATTGTGGAGAAGAGTTTGGGTTCAAAATGGGACGTAAAATTTCTGCTAAAATATTGCGAAATAAAAAAGAAGAAACCATTTCGATGACTCTAAAAGCATTTCCCTATAAATCTGTGAAAATCCCGTATATGAATAATGAAGGAAAAGAACCAGAATATTTAATTAAAGGTGGTTTTATTTTTGCGGAACTTTCTGAATTTTTAATGAAAGAATTTGGAGCAAGTTGGAGAACTCGCATTGACAAAAAATTACTTTATCTAAATGATTATTACCGCATGAATAAAAAAGGGGAAACGGGTCGTTATGTTATCATCGTTCAAGTTCTTCCAGATGATTCAAATAACGGTTATCATTCGATGAGTTTTGACATTGTGAAATCAGTGAATGGAAATCCTGTAAAATCTATAAGGGAGTTAGATACGGCTTTCGAGTCAAATTCAGGAATTCAGGAATCTGTAACTGGAAAATTCGTCAGTCTACAAACTGAAAATGGAACAGAAATCGTTCTTGATAAAACAAATTTAAAAGAAATTGATGAAAGAATTCAGAAAAAATTCGGCATTGAACGATTAAAAAATTACTGATTTATGAATAGTGCGCAAATTTTAATACAGCAAGCCTGTGAGCAGTGGATACAGGATTTAACTGATCTATCTCGTCGTAATAATCTATTGTACTACCGAGATTTAAAAGTAGGCACACTCAAATTAAATAATTACGTTCCCGAATTTTTAGAAGATTTACTCAGAGGAAATAAAATTTCCATCAATGATTTACTCGCCCTCAAAGATAACGATTCCGAAATCTATCGCAAAATCAAACTTATCCACAAAAGATCAAGGCAAAATTTAGAAGAGAGAGGCATTGATACATTACTCATAGCATTCGGATTCGTTACATGGAAGCCGGATTCGGACAACCAACCAATCAATGCACCGTTAGTTCTCATACCAATTAGCATTGAAGCTAAAAGTAAAATTTTTCTGAATCAAACGGGGGAAATCATTATTAACCCTGTATTGTTTGCCTACTTAGAAAAAAATTATAACATACGAATTAATCCCGATGATGTGCTAAGTGCTGATTCTATCGAAAACCCGCTACTTGACTTTAAACTAATTATCGAAAATTTCAAAAAGGCTTTAGGTAAAAAAGTTCCCGAACTTCAGATAGACAAGCAGCTAATACTAAGTAACTTCTCATTTCAAAAAATGTCAATGGTCGAGGATATTAAATTCCAGAGAGACAATCCGGATAGCAATAACGAGCTTATCTTGGCAATGGCAGGAAACGAACTTGCAATACGCAAATTAAAAGAGAAAATCGTAGACGTAGACGTTAAGAAATTCGATGACATTTCTCCAGAGGAAGACTTTATCATATTTGATTGTGACTCAAGTCAACAAAGTGTTATCCAAGCAGTCCTAAGAGGAGAAAATTGTACAATCCAGGGACCACCCGGTACAGGCAAAAGTCAAACGATTGCTAATTTAATTTCTAGCCTTGTGGCTAATGGCAAAAAAGTTTTATTCGTCGCTGAAAAAAGAGCTGCTCTTGAGGTTGTTAGAAAGCGGTTAGAAGAAAAAAAATTAGGTCACTTACTCCTTGATTTACATGGTTCCGGAATTTCCAGAAAAGTGGTTATGGAAGAATTTAAAGAAAGTCTGGATCTTATTCGAAATTCTCGAAACGTAGATGTTGGGGATACTCATAAACAGTTTATGAGAAAACGGAAAGAATTAAACTACCATGTAGAACAATTTCATAAAAAAAGAATGCCTGCAAGTAAAAGTATATACGAATTACATGCACAACTTTTAAGTTTTACGGACGAAGAAAAAAGCCAGACCAGGTTTACCGGCAAAGATCTATTAGACCTAACGCCTGACGTATTTGATTCACTGAGAAATAAATTAGAGGATTTACAAAAACCAAGTCTTGCTGAACTTTTTTTAAATACGAACTTGTCTCCCTGGCAAGCGGCAAATATATCATCTGTTGAAGACGCAGCAGTTTTATCGACTTCAGTTAATAGAATTTTCAGACAATTACTTTTTTTGGAACAGGAGTTTTTAAAATTAGAGGGTTACGGGCTAACAGAATATAAAAGCTTTAAAGAAATTGAAGCAATGATTCAATTACTAGAAAAAGTAAATTCTTTGTATGAGCTATATACCGATAACCCAGAATTATTTAAACTAGATTTACAAAGTTTTTTACAAATCCGTACAATATTTACAGAAGAAACTGAGTTAAATAAAGCTTTAGAACTTCTAAATCAAATATCGAACGCAAAAGATAATTCACACACGACCGTAAATCAGAAAATAGAATTATTATCCGACATTGGTCGGACATTAGATAAATATTCGGAAAGAATTTATACCGAAGATATTCAGAAATTTATAGAAATTTTAGAGTCAGCAAATTCAAAAAGATGGTTATCCAACTTTTTTGATACAGATTTAAAAAATACAATGGAAGTTTTGGGTAAATTAAGAGTAAACACCGACATATCGCGTGAAGATTTACTAAAAGAAATAAAAAAAATTTTTGGACAGGCAACTGAATGGAAAAAACTTTTTTTTGAAAAAGATTTCCCTGATAAAAAATTAATAACGCGGCTAAGGGCAAATGATTTTTTTATAAAGACTGCAACCCCTACTTTTTGGAAAACTTTCGAATCCATTCGAAGTTCTCGAAATCCAGCACCAAAATCGAACTCCGAATTTTTTCTTGAACTTGAAAAAATAGCAGAGATATTAAAAGAATGGAAAACCCAGCACCGTGCAAGTGTTTTTCCTGAACCCATAAGAGGTTGGCAAAATATCAAAGCAACTTTTGCTGAACTTAAAAATGAATTGGTGAATACAAAAGTAAAAATAAATCAAAATCATATTGAGCGACTTCCTATTGGAGAAATTATTGGAATATTCAAAGAATTAGATAGTGATCTTGCAGCATCTTCAGTCGGTAGCATCAAGGAAACTGAAAAAGAGTTTAATACGCATAATGCGAATCTTTTCCTTCTCGAAATCAAAAAAAATAAACCTAACCCTGAATTCTGGGTTAGAAGATTTGAATACACTTGGTTAATGTCCTGCCTTGAAGAAGCTTATCGGCAAGACACAAGACTAAAAAGTTTCCATGGTAAAACTCATTCCGATATCGTAAAAGAATACCAAGAACTAGATCAAAAAAGACTCGATTTAACTAAAGAACGACTTACTTACCGTCATGCGCGATGGATCGTCCAACAAATCGCAAGGCATGGTGATGAAGAAAATTTAATTCGTGCGGAAACAAATAAAAAAGCAGCTAGGCTCTCACTTAGGAGATTATTACAAGAAACCCCTAACCTACTCACAAGTCTTCGCCCTTGTTGGATGGCAAGCCCGTTATCCATTAGCCAGTTAGTTGACCCTAAAAAACAATACTTTGATGTTGTGATTTTTGATGAGGCAAGTCAAATTATTCCTGCCGACGCAATCCCTGCTTTAATGAGAAGCAAACAAGTAGTCGTTGCAGGGGATACTAGACAGTTACCTCCAACAGATTTTTTTAAGGCAGGGCAGGAAGAGGAAGAAACAGAAGATGTATCGTATACGAAAGGATTTGAAAGCCTACTGAATAGAACAGCGAGTTTTTTAAACGAGAGACAATTACTTTGGCATTATAGAAGCCATTTTGAGGAGCTAATAGCATTTTCAAACGAAAATATTTATTCTAATAAACTAATTACTTTTCCGAGCTCTAGACAAATTCATCCTATCTCTCATGTCCTAGTACCATTTGAACTCGGTCAATCCGAAGAAGAAAGCGACCAAAAAGAAGTGAATAAAGTAATAGAACTTGTATTGGAACATGCGAACTCTCATCCTGATGAATCGTTAGGCGTAATAACTATGGGTATATCTCATGCACAAAAAATTGAAACTGCCCTAGAAGAAGTTCTCAAAGAAAGACCTGATTTAGATTCCTTTTTTAATGAGGATAATTCAGACCATTTTTTTGTCAAAAACATTGAACAAGTACAAGGGGATGAAAGAGATGCCATCATTCTCTCAATCGGTTATACAAAAGAGCCAAATGGCAATTTGCCGCATAACTTCGGTCCACTCACTCACCAAGGTGGAGAACGCAGATTAAACGTTGCAGTCACTAGAGCAAGACAGAGAATGATATTAGTCTCTTCCTTTGAAGATCGAGATATTGACCTCGAAAGATCAAACGCCGAGGGAGTAAAACTTCTTCGTTCTTATTTAATTTATGCAAATAGCGGAATTAAGAGACAAGAACTTTTAGATACAAAACGTTTAAATCCTATTGAAAAAGATATATTTGACTCATTGGCTAATGAAGGTATACCACTAATCGCAAATTTCGGATTTTCGGAGTACAAAATTGACATGGTCGCCAAACACCCAACAAAAGCTAGATATGTATTAGCCATTGAATGCGACGGTGAGTCTTATGCATCTACGCCTACAGCCAAAGAAAGAGACCGACTCAGAGAACAGCAACTATCCTCTCTTGGATGGAAATTTCATCGAATTTGGCTACTAGACTGGATCAATAACAAGGAACAAGAAATTGAAAGAGTCAAAAAAATTTACGAGGACACAATTTAATTCTTATTCAATTTCCTATTACGAATAATATTAAGTAGACGATAGATGACGAAAATAAAGATCATTCAGATTGATAAATCTGTTTTTCTTTATTTTTTATTTTCCTTGTTTGTGATAGTTTGCTACATATTTCAATAATTCATCGATTAAGAATTCACAGATAATTGCATCTTTAGCGGATAACTCTGGTTCTCCGCTTTCAAACATTTTCTCATTTACTCGCAAAAGTTTGTAATTGATAAGTTTCTCTTTGGGAGTAACATTTTTATTTTTAGAAAGTAGAATATACATTTTTAGAGTATCTTCTTTTGACTCAATGATTTTCGTTTTGTGGTAAATCGAAAGAAACTTACCTAGACTTTCGCAAAGTTCTTGTTTCGTTTTTACTTGGATTTCTGACATTTTCGCACCTACACAAGTATTTTGCCACAGAGACATAGAGTCACTGAGTTTTTTATTATTAAGACAAATATTTGAAGAATACCACCGATGGGCACCGATAAAAGAACGATAAAAAATGATATGGATTCAAACCGAATTGCATATACTTAAAAACTATCGTATCTGTTATCGGTGCTCTCGGTGTCCATCGGTGGTAATCTTCATTTTCTTTTAAACCAAGGGACAAAAGCGGATGTGGTTCGTTGGTATTCTCTGTATTCTTCTCCGCGAGTTTTGATAGCGTTTGCTTCCGTCATTGGTATGCCGGTGAATTTTAAAAGAAAAATTAGCATTAGAATCGCTGGAATTACCGCAAAATAGCCATTAGGCGAAGGAAGGGCAACGAGAAAGTAAGAAACCCAAATCATCCATTCAAAAAAATAATTTGGATGACGAGAATAATTCCACAGCCCAACTTTGCACGTTTTACCTTTGTTAGTTGGATTTGCTTTAAATTGACTGAGTTGAAAATCGGCAACAGTCTCCCCTATTACTGCAAACAGGAAAACCACAAGTCCAAAATATTCGAGTGGATGAATATCAATGTCAGGATTGGAGCAGATGATTAAAAAAGGAATAGAGAGAATAATATCTAGTAACCCTTGGAACTGAAAGATATTTGTAAAAAACTTTCGGTCGACTGCATCGCCGTAGTCCTTACGAAATGCAGTATAACGCGCATCTTCCCCATGACTTAAGACTCTTACAGCTAAGTAGGAGCTTAATCTAAATCCCCAGAAAAAAACCATGAACATGATAATAGCTTTTCTAGCAATAAACCCGTCTCCTAAAAAATAATACACAAGTGCAATCGCAACCAGAGAAAATGCCCAACCTACGTCGACTATCGCATAATTGTGAATCTTTTTTCCGAGATACCAAAGTTTTGTCATGATAATAAAAACAACAACCCAAGCGATAAAAACCATAAACCAAATATTTTCCATAATTAGTCCTTGAGTCCCTTGATGGGAACTCGTCTGAGAATTGGTAGAAATAAAAAATAAATCAAAGGAATCACAATAAATGCAATGATAGTCCAGCCTAAAATTGCGTGCATAGTTGCATCCCAAAAGGTAATAATTGTCTGAACGATATCCGTTTTAATCATATCCACGAGAGCGGGAATCGAAATAGGAAATGGTGGAACGCCTAACACCCATTCGCCGAATCGAACAAATGGAATTAGAAATAGAAATTGAAGCGGATAAACTAAGTAGCTGATGATTTGAATCAAAGGAAGGTTTAACTTCAGACTAAGGCTTGCAATCGTACATAAAATCATGGTAGAGCCTATGACTGGAAATACACCAAGCATTACCCCAAGTGCGATACAAAGTGCAACCTTCTCTGGTGTGATTCCTTCTTTGAGGAGGCTAATGATCGGGGCAATGACTTTTGTTTGAAAAAACTCTTTTATCATTTTCTAACTAGAAAGTCTGTAACAGTCGCATCCTTTTCGAGTTTGAAAAGTTGGAGTAACATGTAAATTGCCATTGCAATATTTCCCAAGAGCATAATACCTATAAACCACAGAATTATCAAAAGAATTGATTTTTCTTTATAGCACACCCAGAGGAAAAACGTTATAAACCCGTAATAGGCATCAAAAAGTGTAGCGATTACCCATGGGTCATGGATAATATTTGGTAAATGGGTAAACAAATTTAATTGTAGCGACGCCCATGTAGTTACCCAAAGCATGGAAGCCAAAATAAATCCGAAAATAAGTTTCAAAAGTAAAATCATAAAATTCTCCTAAATACTAGTATTATTTGGTCTTGTATAAACAGCCTGCACTACAGAAATATTTCTCATTTTAAAAGCAGCATTACAATAAGAAAGATAATATCTCCATGTGCGAATGAATTTTTCTCCAAATCCCATGTCGCGCACTTGTCCGATATTTTTATCAAACCTTTCTAGCCAGAGTTTGAGAGTCTTCGCATAATTTAACCCTAAATCTTCTAAATCGAATAAGAAAAAATTACTCGAACGGTTAATGGCTTCATTGAGTCTACCGATTGATGGAAGTAAGGAACCGGGGAAAATATACTTCTGTATAAAATCAATTCCAGATCGGAATTCGTTGTAACGTGAGTCGGGACAGGTAATTACTTGTAAGCCGATGACTCCATCTTTTTTGAGGACTTCGCTGCATTTTGCGAAATAGGTTTCAAAGTATTTATGCCCAACCGCTTCCAGCATTTCTATCGAAACAATGCGATCATAGGTTCCTGTAATATGACGATAATCGCAAAGTTTGATTTCAATTTTATCGGAAAGACCTTTTTTTTCGATCAATTCCTTCGCAAATTTGTATTGTTCATCGGAAATCGTAATCGTAGTAATTTTACAGCCATACTTTGCTGCGGCATACGTGCTGAAACCTCCCCAACCACTTCCGATTTCAAGTAGGTGATGGGAACTATCTAGTTTGATTTTTTGACAGAGAGCGTCGTATTTTTGAATTTGTGCATCTTCTAGGCTTTCTTTTTGTGATTTAAAATAGGCAGAAGAATAAGTCATTGTGCTATCTAAAAATAATTTATAAAAATCATTTCCCAGATCATAGTGCTCTACAATATTTTTTTTACTACCGGTAACTGTATTTGCTCGTTTTAAATGGTAAAGTCGATTAACGAAGTTAAATAATCTTAGCCGCAAGGTAGATTTTTTGGATCCCGATATAATGGGACTATCCTCTACGTTTAAAATAAACCAAGATATTACCTCGGAAATATTTTCAGTTTCCCAATCTCCTTGCAAATAACTTTCTGCGAATCCAATATCTCCAAAGTAAATACATTTGCGATAAAAGTTATATGTCTTTACATGAACATGGGCACTGTTAAATGCGTCATACTCCTTAGACGTATCACCGTAGATCACAAAACTTCCATCCGGATCTACAACTTTCAAACAACCTACTCTCATTTTAGAAAGAGAGTGAACAAATAGTTTTTTATAAATCTTTGTTTGTAGGCTTAGTGTTGCCTCTACTTTGTTTTCGATAACATTCTCAACTGTTTTTTCCAAGATATACTCCTTTTTGTAAATCTGGGTTTTCTATTTTTTTGATAAACGGAATTTTTTTAAAATATAAAAGCATTGCCTGCCAATGAATAAGAAAGATTACTCTCAAAGTTAGAAGTGGATATTTAAAAAAATAATAAGACAAATTCCAATTCGTAATTTGCTTTTTATTTCCAATGTAAGCGGATAAGAATACTTTATCCCCATTTTTATAATCATCAATATGAATTTTCAATTTTTCATCAGGAGGATTCAACTTAAACTCAAACTCGGTATCAAGCTCAAAAAAAGGCGATACATAAAAATGTTTTGTAGTCTTTAAATAAAAGCGATAGTCGCCATTTGGCTTCATCGCAATGAAAGGTTTCATTTCCCCGAAAGTATTGTGAACTTCGATCAGAGCGCATACTGGCGAATTGATCTTATCGTATAAAAAATAAAAACAAACTGGATTAAACGTATACCCTAGAATTCGAAGATTAGTTACTAAGATTACTTTTTCAATTTCAGAGTTACAACCATTATCCTTTGCGTAAGATATAATTCCGGATTTCAAGTCAGAATTCCCATATTCAAAATGATCTGTGGGGTAAAAGGAAAACAAATTCCATTTCTGATTTCCAAAAAAAAGATATTCTTTGTCTAAGTTTTCTAACTCATCTAAATCAATACAAAAAGTATACAAACCGTACGAAAATGTATGTCTTTTAGGCAAAAGACGGTTATGCACTACTTTGCATTCAAAAAGACTTGAGTTTACGACCATAAGTCTCTTCCAAGCAAAGTACGTGCCAGATTTAAACCAGAGGTAAATGCATCTTCGTGAAAGCCGTATTTAAAATAGCTTCCACAATAATAAATTTCCTTTCCCTGATTCAGGGAGAAAAGTTTATCCTGTGCTTTCATTGCATTTACACTAAAAATTGGATGTTCGTAGTTTATTTTGCGAATAATTTTTTGAGGATTTATCTTGTTTGGGTCATTGATGGATACAAAATAATTGATTTTTTTTGAAATCCCTTGTAAAGAATTCATCCAGTATATAACAGAAGAATCATTATTATCCTCTACACGATAATTCCAAGACGACCAAGCTAATTTTTTGCGAGGCATAATGGAATCATCCGTATGGAGTGTTGCGATATTTTTTTGGTAACGAAAATTTTGGAGTAAATTCTTTTCTTCTAAAGTAGGATTTTCCAAAAGGGAAAGTGCTGTATCGGCATGACAGGCAAATACTAATTTGTCGTAATAGTCAAAACTTCCATCCTGCAAAATTAATTTAACCCTACCGTCTTCTCGAATGACTTTTTTGGCTCCATTTTTCAGTTGAAATTTATCTTTGAATGGCTCGATGATTTTTTTAATATAGGATCTAGAACCATTAACAACTGTTTTCCACTGGTGCTGCGTATTTAAACCCAAAAATCCGTGGTTACAAAAAAAACGCACAAGGCTAACAACTGGAAACTCCAACATATCTCTTTCCTCGGTAGACCAGACGGCAGAGCTCATTGGAATAATATAACGATATAAAATATCTGTTCCCATTTTTTTTTCAAGGATGTATTGTTTTAAAGTATAATTTAAATATTTTGGATCATCTAAAATAGCAGGTGACTCAATATTGAATCGGTTGATTTGATACAGTAATTTTAAATAAGGAACATTAAATACATTGCTTCGCTGCGCAAAAAGTCCATTAACCCCTGATCCGCAAAATTCCAATCGACTAGGAAGATGCTGAACGCTAAAAGACATCGAAGAATTTTTGGTATCAACAGATAACTCCTGAAACAGTCGGGTCAAATTCGGGTAAGTGACTTCATTGAACACAATAAATCCGGTATCTATAGGAAGGATATCCCTTCCCTCCGCAACATCCACCGTATTTGTATGTCCACCAATGTAATCAATCTTATCAAAGTAATTTATGTCAAAATCCTTATGAATAAAATGACCTAAACCCAGACCAGCGATTCCAGTACCTATGATTGCTAATTTTGTCAAAAGAGCCCCTCTGTAATCCTTAGACTATCGTTAAATATCTTATTATCATACAACGAAATTTTTTCAAAAAAATATTTGAGTTTAAGTAGAAGAAAAGAATCCTAGGTTAGCCGAATCCAATTAAGCAGGAAAAACATTTGAACGATTGTAGATACCAATTTAGCGAACACAAGGATAAACATATTGTAATAGAAGCATCTGCTGGAACGGGTAAAACATATACAATTGAAAATATGATTCCTCAATTCATAGAAGGTGGAATTTCAATCGAAAAAATTGCAGTCCTCACATTCACAGAAAAGGCTGCTGCCGAATTACAGGATAGAATTAGAACACAGTTAATCAAACAAATTCAAAAATCTTCGGATGAATCTAAGATTAAATTGGAAGATGCACTCGATGTATTACCAAATGCTAATATAGGAACCATCCATCATTTTTGTCGTTCCCTCTTAAAAAAACATTCTTTAGAACTTGGCTTTTCTGCAAAATTCGCAGAAATAAGAGACGTTAGAGAAGAAATTGAAACCTATTTCAAAAAATTTTGGGGTAAAATTGAGAAAGACGATTCACAAGAACTCATTGAACTTCTACAAAAAATTGAATTTTCTAAGTTTAAAGAAATTCTAATTGAGCTAACAGAAAAATCTGGTGGAAATAAAATCCAACTTCTAAAAAAGGAAAATTCTAATTCCATTGAAAAAGATTTTTTGAAATTAAAATCTCTACTGGATAATAGTGATTTGACTTCCAAAAAAACGGAGTACAGTCTAAAGTTACAATCCTTTCAATCGCAGAAATTTTCGAATGACTTTGAAATGTTGTCCTCCATAAAAAATGTATTTTTAACAAAAGACAGCAAAACTGGAAAAACTAAAACCTATGATGCAGTAAGAAAATTTATTGCAGATAAAAATTCGATTTCTCATGATGAATTCGAAGAATTAATACTAAAATTGAAATTAAATTTAGAAAATAGTTGCGCCATCGAAATTATAAATCCCAT
The DNA here is from genome assembly GCA_017996175.1 of Leptospiraceae bacterium. Lineage (GTDB taxonomy): Bacteria > Spirochaetota > Leptospiria > Leptospirales > Leptospiraceae > UBA2033. Next base: position 19,940 of record JAGOHK010000021.1, on the reverse strand, counting down.
TTTCGAATATGCGAATTTACTAATAGAGGATTATGAACGATACTTAATTTCACAGGATACGATTTCGCTTGACGGTCTTATTTTACAGGCAAGGAAGTTAGTTTCGAATCCAGAGATTAGAAAAAAAATCCAAAATTTAATTCAGTATATTATTTTAGATGAATGCCAAGATACAAATCCAATCCAAATTGATCTTGTGACAAAACTTTTTGAAGGATTAAATACTGGAATTATCTTTGTGGGAGATCCGAAACAGTCTATCTATCGTTTTCGAAATGCGGATTTGATTTCTTACTCTGCTGCGGTTAATAGCCTTAATTCGAAGGAGGAACTGAGACTAGATACATCTTTTCGAAGTTCGAACAGACTTATGCAGGCGTTTAATTTCATTTTTCCCAAGTTTGAAAATTTCCAAAACATATACAAAGAAGTAAACGCAAATAGAGCGTTAGATGAAATATCTAAAAAAAATGCTCCACCTCTTCTACTTCTTGGATTAGATAAAAACAATATTCCCAAAAATCAAGATGAAGAGGGAAATCCTTTTAAGTCAGACAGTCTACGTGCTAGCGCAATGGAAGAAATCGCAAGTGTAATTAATACAATTACGGATAATGAAAAGTATCTCATCGGAGACAAAGAGATAGAAACTGGGTACAGGAAAATTAAATTTTCCGATATTGCAATTCTTTCGAATTCAAACTCAAGTCTCAATTCTCTCCTGAGAGAATTTTCGAAACGCTCGATTTCAGCTAATATTTATAAGAGTCATACATTTTATAGCCATAAAATAGTACAGGCTATTTCCCATTTGCTTCATGCAGTAGAAAATCCAAATGATTCCTCTTCTCTTTACAAAACTCTTGCTTCTGATTTGTTTTTAGTTCCAGAGGTAATTTTGTATCAACTTTCCGAGACAAACGGACTTTCCTATTTATTTAATTCCTCTTTTCCAGAAGTCAATTCCATCTTTGAGTCACTCCGTAAAGCACACGAAAACCGTTATACGAAAGATGTTTCCTATACACTACAAGAAATTTTACGCGAAAATAGAATTTTAGAAGTAATCTCGATTGGATTTGAGGGCAAACGGAATTTAGCCAATATCTATCATCTGTCGGAAATTCTAAGTTATGCGCAACTAACAGAAAATCTTAGTTTCGGAGAAATCGTACGTAAACTCAAAAAAGACGTTGAAAATTCTGTAGAGCAAGAAATTAAATTGGACAATGACAAAAAAGATGATTCCTTTAATTCTGTTCAGCTTATGACCATCCATGCTTCGAAAGGATTAGAATTTCCTGTTTGTATTCTATATGACCTTGCTGCCTCCCCTAAATCTGATAACACTTCCCTTTTTATAAATGATAGTTTCCTGAGAGAAAATCCACTCAAAGTAGAACTCAAATTAAAACTATCGAGTAGTTTGGAAATAACAACCCCAGGGTTTCAAGAAAAATTTGATGAAAATGGAAGAGAACTATTAAAAGAAAAAGCACGTTTGCTCTATGTTGCCTTTACCCGCGCAAAGGATTATCTTGTTTTGCCACTACATACTTTTGATAAACTCCGATCAAATTCTCTGCGATCCCTCATAGATCATACATTTTCAAATACAAATATTCAGGAATTGTTTGAAAAAAGTTGGGCGGAAAATTTCCACGGGGAACAAAAAAAACTTTCTTCTCCTGAAAAAAATTCTCCCGAAAAATTAAAAGAAACAAACAGTAATATCCAAGTTAGCACGCTTACCTCGAAAGATATTTCAAACAAAGCAGGAATTAAAATTCAATCGTATTCTTCTATTGCAAGAGATTTAGAGCCAGAAGAAGAATTTATAAAAGAAAAAGTCGCAATTGAAAAAAATGCAAAGCCTGAAACGGAGGATACTTCCCCAATTCCTCTTAGCTCTGAAAAAAGAGGAACTACCTTCGGACTTCTCTGTCACGCAGTGATGGAAAATTTTAACCTAAAACTACTCGGTGATGAACAGAAACTGGAAGACGAAATCAAGAAGTTGGTTAATGAGTATTATCCCAAAACTGGATTAAACGAAGTAGCCGATTATACAAGCCAGGATGCTATTACTTTTTGCTTAGCAACTCTTACAAAGTCTTATCCAATGAATGAGACTCGAAGTGAATTTGCGAAAATCAAAGACTGGAAGTATTTAACTAGAGAAAAATCTTTTTTTTATAAATTAAAATCCAGCAAAATGGATTATCTAATTGGAATTGGCGATGGAATGTTTTATTGGAATAATAAGTATTATCTACTCGATTGGAAAACTAATCTATTAAAAGGATCGGACGGAGAAACGATAGACGAAATAATTCAAAAAAAAGTAAAGGAATCTTACCGCTACCAATATATGATTTATAGTATGAATTTAATTGATAATATTACTCCTAAAGGACAAGATAAAAAAGAAGTTTGGGAGAATAAATTTGGTGGAATGCTTTTTATCTTTATGAGAGTCACAGAGGATAATCAAGGTTCTCTCCTCGTCAAACCCAATTATGAAGAAATTGTAACATTTAAAGGAAGTCTGGAAAACTAATATGAGTTCAGCTATTTTACCGGGTGTGATTCGAGGATTGGGGCGAGCTAGAATCAAATTCGATTTGGCTTACAAAAATAAAAAAATAGGAAAAGCAAATTCTAAAAAATTTAGCTTCCTAGAAAAATTAAATCTAAAAGATCGAGAATTTTCTAGAACTGCCATTTTTAAAACTCTAAAATTTTTTGCCGAGCCTGAACCTGAGGAGGTTCTATTCTGGACTGTATTAAAATTAATTTACGCAGAAGAAAACGGTGGAATTTGTTATCCTAAAAAAGATTTAAAAGAATTCATACTAAAAAAAAATCCAAACCTTGAACCGGAAAAATTATGGATTTCGTATTTTGAGTCTAATCAAAGTAAACCACTATTATCCCAAGACGGGGATATGATCTATTTATCTCATCTCTACCTTACTGAGATAACTGTTTGTGAATATCTACAACCTTTTTTTGAAACAAATTTTGAAGAGAAATTCAAACCATACAAAGACAAAACTCTTTCCGAAGAGCAGACTTCAATCGTAAATTCTATTTTTCAAAATTCGATTTCTTTTCTTTCGGGTGGACCTGGAACTGGGAAAACAACGATTATCCAAGCAATTCTAAAATCTGGAATTGAAAATGGAATTCATCCTAGCGACATATCCATTTTAGCCCCAACTGGAAAAGCTGCCAAGAGGCTACAAGAAAGTTGCTCCTCTATCCTATCTCAATTCGAATCCCTAGACGCCCCCAGCACAATTCATCGTTTCCTAGGTTATAATCCCACTACCGGTAAATGCAAATTTAACCTAGATAACCCATCCTCTAAAAAACTAATCATCATAGATGAATCTTCCATGTTGGATATATTTATTCTGAAAGTTCTTCTGGAAGCTTGTCCTAATTTTGACAGAGACAGGAGATTCATATTTGTTGGAGACCCCGACCAACTTTTGTCTGTAAATTCTGGTTCTGTGTTTTCGGATTTTGTTAAATTAAATAAAAATACTTTTAAACTTACAAGATCCTTTCGTCAAACTACAGAAGGTGAGGAAATTAAGTCTATTGCGAGTAAAATTCAATCCATTTCTACGGGGGATACTCTTACTTTGCCGGATGAAAGTATTACTGTTAAGAAAGAATTTAAAGAAATCACATCTGGAGTTCATTTTATAGAAGTTGAAAAAGAGGAAGCCAGTCTAGACATCGCACTTGCCTGGTATAAAAACTTATCCGTCCAATCTCTAATAGGTCAAATTCTAACTCCTTATAATGAAACTAAAATCGGCGTTAAAAACGTAAATGCATTTATCCAACAGAAATTGAACAAGGACTCAAAGCAGATCGACAAATTGCCAGTAGTCGTAAATAGCAATCTTTATGATTTGAATTTATTTAACGGGGAAAGCGGCTATTTAATAGAATCCGCAACTAGTAATAGATTTATTCATTCCGAAAAAAAAGAAATCGAAATTTCTAACTCTTACCGTCAATACTTTGACGCTGCCTTTGCAATTACCGTCCACAAAAGCCAAGGCTCCGAATACGACCATATTTGCCTTTTACTCCCAGCCGAACTTGAGACACCTGACTCTCTTTTAAATATTCGAATTCTCTACACTGCCATTACCCGCGCGAAAAAATCTGTCACGATCGTAGGATCTCCTTCTCTATTTTTCAAAGCTCTCGCGAATAAGGGAGAAGAGAGACATTCTAGGATTGTAGATAGACTGAGTGTATTTGAATCTTAAAGTTCTTTTGTTAGACTTTTATATGATAACTTCGCGCAAAGTCCTGTAAAAATTTAAAACAATCCCTTAAGACCTTTCCATGTTACTAAAAAAGTTCCAATGCTACTACCGATTTGCGGCAAAAGTAAAACAAGAAAAATTTTTAGGACTCGGTTTTTCCAAAATCCGGTGAAGTGCTCGGAGTCGTCAGCGATTTTTTCGAAGTCTTCAACTAGAGGTTTTTTCATCCAAATCTCAGTGAGAGCGGCGAGCCAACCAGGTTTGATGATAGGATTAAAGTTTCCAATGGGAGCGGCGATAAAAGCGAGGATAATGGAGATTGGGTGTGCAAGAGCGATTAACGCGCCGATAGCCGCACATACACCTTTGACGATGATCCATTCTTTTACAAGTTCGGTGCCGGCTTGGAATCCGCTGAAATAAAAAGTCGCACCCATAAGAGCTAAAATGAATAGAGGAAGAACAGCTAATTGTATTTTGCCACCGATTCCCGCTTTAGGAATTTCATCCAAGTGATCGATGGTTTGATCTTCGGTGATATGTTTCATAATTCCTTCTAAGTGCCCTGCTCCAACAACAGCGAAAACTTTTTTAGAATCTTTCGCCTGACGTCTGATATTTTCGGCGAGGTATTTATCTCGTTCGTCAATAATAACTTCTTTGATAGAATTGTATCTAGGAGGGAGTTGGGAAAATAAATCTTTTAGAGCGTCGTCGCTTTTTAGCTCTTCGATTTTTTCAGGGGTAACATCTTCTTTTACAAGTAGAGACGTAATAAGAGCGGATAATAGATACATCTTGGAAAAAAAACTTACATTACCCCAAGAGCGTTTGAGTGTAGTTTGAATTTCTCTATCGACGGGAACAACTTTGGCTCCGATTTTTTTTCCCTCATCCATTGCGGCGCGGAGTTCGTCACCTGGTTTAATTTCTCCTTTTCCCAATTTCTTTTGGAAGGAAGATAAAATCAAACTAGCAAGCAGCAAATACATCTTACGCTCTTTGAAAACTTTGAAAATGTCCAGTTTTTTCCAGTGTTCGGGGTCTTGAATCGAGGTCATTCTGGAATTACAGAGTTCCACGCAAACCGTATCTGGTTTTTCTTTTTCTATAATTTCACGAACGGCGTCCACGCTTTTACTACTAATATGGGCAGTCCCTAAAATTGTTATTTCTGATTCATTGATTTTAATTCTACGAATTGGTTCTTTGGCGATTGATTCTTGTTCTATAACTGTGTTCAAAAAATTACCTTCTAGTGGTTTCGTGTTAGGCTGCATAAAATATTGCCTATACTTTGTATCTATATTTTTCTACTCTCTACAGCGTTATTTTTGCGTAAAGCAAGTATTTTTTACTTTTTAGAGTAGGAATTTGCCAAAAAGCTCAATTTGTTTTGGCTTTTTACTTATCTTTGGGCGTTAAACTCAATGTTGCTTCTTTTGGGCGCAACATAATGGCAGGCTTAAAAGAATAAGGAATATCGTTTTGTAATATTGTAACGCATAATACTATTCTGCCGTCAGGCTGTCGCTATGGTCAATAAATTGCGATTTGCCGCAATGTTTAAGATTTATCCGAGTATGCAATTTATTGATACCGCCTCAATCCTTAACGCTAGGCTTGACTATGCTCTTACCAATAATTTGGACAGAAAAAAGTAAAAAATAAATATAAAAACAGAAAAAAAATTGAATCATTGCCTCAAAGCAAAGTAAATTTCATTTTTATTCTCTCTAATAACAATTGCGGTAAATAAATATTTGTTTGCATTAATTTCATAGAAAGGTGTTTTGAAGTAAACGGGTTTAAATTTTTAATTTTAGTTAACAATATTGCAAAAGGATACCTTTGAAATTGTAATGTATTTTTAGAATCCATTGTTTAGGAAATTAAAAATTGAAAATACTTATAACTTTAATATTTCTCCTTTTTACTCTTTTCCATTGTAGTAAAAAACAAAACTTTAATTATGAAATGTTAACTTTTTTTTGTATTGAAGCTCAACCTCTAAATACACAAATTATTGATACTTGGACAGACCAAAATGATGGAACCATTCGTCGTCTTACTAAAAAGAAAGATACTCATCCATGTTTTGGTTTTGAGTTTTATACGGAAACATTTTTTAAAAAATGTCTTCAAGGACAAGTTTTTAGAAAAGAATATAATGATTGTAAAGGGATTAGCACTTCACCGTATTGGGGAGCACAAACTCTCCAATTTTGTAATAACAATGATTTTTCTTGTCAAAAAGCAACTCAATATGACGCGCAAGGCAATCCATCATGGGGATTACCTGACCATTCAGTAAGTCCGGCTGGTATTAGTTGTAGTAATGATTTTACTTCTAATAAGATTTGGAAAATGGCAGAGACTTCTTTTGTTAGAGAAAGTAATACTAATATAATCCCAGATTTTCCAAAAACTGAAACAGATTTTATTTGGTATGGTGGTATTTCCCCACTCTGGGAAGACGAATCTTTGCATAGGGCTTTTCTTTTTTATCCATACGGAGAAAATTATTTTCTTAAAAATTCTTTTCAATATGTTTTATGTGTAACAGAAGAGAAAAAATTATAATTATAAATTTACCTAAATACTTTTAGGTGACTGAAAAAACTGAAATTATTTTTAAATGCTAACATCTCACTTTCCAAAATGAATCAATACATCTACAGCTATTACTTATCACTCTTATTTTTACTTTTTAAATTAGATTCAACGAATGCTTCGGATAGCAATGACGGCAATCTAGAAGTAAGAATATATTTAATATTAAAAAATTTCTCATTTTATTTGATCGCCTTATTCGCGTTAGCCGTTATCCCTGAGTATTTTGCAATATCAATACGCATCTTTACGAAGTTGCAAGTCTGTAATATATACTGATTCTACTTAATCGTTGCGTAAGATTTAATAGAAGAGTGAATCAGTATACCGCACATACTGAAGTGCGGGAACAAAAAGATGTTTAGACCATTTCAACTAATTTGCGTTGTTAAGGTGCAATTCTTTTTAAGAAATGGTATAAATAATTTTCTCAGATAAATCAACGGTAAAGATTAATCGGAATTTGCCGATGCGGTAACGTAGAATCCGAAATTCAGACAAACCGAACTTCCTTGGATTTGATTTGCTTTCTAGCAGTCTTAGCATTTGCAGCAAAATCTTTATGACTTAAAATTTCTGCCATTTCTTCGTCACTAACAAAAGATTCAGCGCTCCATTGCATATTCGATATAATTAGAAATAATTTTTTTATTTGTCTTCGCAACTTTGCGAATTGATTCGTATAGATTTTTTTCATTCGTATCGAAACTGTATATACCATGTATACAAATGTATTCATTTGTATATAAATTTCAAGAATAATTACCATCGAGATTCGATAGTTTTGAATTCACATCCTCTTTTATCGTATTTTTCATCGTTCTTTTATCGGTGTTCATCGGTGGTAAATTCTTATTCTGCCTCGCCTTAAAGTAAGTATTTTCCAATCTATTTGAATTACTCACTTGACAAGTAAATATGCATAAGTTTACTTAATCCTTAAAACGATGTTGAGTAGAGATTCTAAAGTAATAAATGTAGGAATAGCAGAAATTTTGACTGCAAAATCCCCAAACATTTTAAGAACAACTCTTGGTTCCTGTATTGGTGTTGTGTTATACCAGCCAGACCTAAAAATTGGTGCAATTTCTCATATAATGTTAGCGAAAGACCCACTTGGTCGGGATAAGCTAAAGAATCCCGGCAAATACGCAGAAACCGCACTTCCTAAATTATTGAAAATGATGGAAGAGGAAGGTTGCAAACCGGGTACCTACTATGCTCGGATTTTTGGAGCAGCCTCCATGTTTAAAAATATCACCTCTAACTTTTTGAATAATATTGGAGAGAATAATATTACCATTGTAAGAGAATTTTTTGCAGAAAAAAAAATCCCAATCATCGCCGAAGACATTGGTGGTCACGAAGGCAGAACTATCAGTCTTTACCTTGATGATGGTCGTATTCTACTGAAGAAGTCAGGCATTGAAAAATATCTTTATAAGGTAAGATAATTGTAATATGAAAGATCAAATAGATATAATTTTAAAAGATATAAATAAATTACCTCCGATGTCTAACGTTGTAATCAAGGTAATGACACTTATACAAGATCCGGCTGTATCAATTCAAGAACTTGCTGCTGAAATATCAAAAGATCCTGCCATCACAGCTTCGATTATCAAACTTTCTAACTCTGCCTACTACCGCGCAAGTAAACCAATCCGCACTGTCCAAGAATCTCTCATGACACTCGGAATTAAAACTGTTAAAGAAATTATTTTACTCACTGCATCTAAAAAAATTCTAAATAAAGATTTGGCTGGTTACCAACTAGAAGCAGAAGCTATGTGGTTGCATTCACTTGTAGTTGCAGAGCTTTCCTCAAAAATTTCTATTCATAAAAAGACAACTATTCCAAAAGACTTAGCGTTTACTTCTGGTTTGCTGCACGACATAGGAAAAGTTATCCTTGCCCAGTTTTTTCCTGCTAAGCTTTTAGAAATTAAACAAGAACTCAAGACATCTAAGGCTAGCTTCACAGAAGTAGAAAGGAAATACTTTGGTTATGACCATCAAGAGGTTGGAATGAAAGCCCTCGAAACTTGGAACTTTCCAGAAGAACTCAAAGAAGTTGTGGCATATCACCATAACCCTGAGCAATCACGAAAGTTTCCGAAACTTGTCGCACTAGTTCATATCGCAAATCAAATCTCTATTATTTCTGGAATTGGAATTGATATAGGTGGAATTTCTCATGAACTCTCTAGCCACGCCGTCAAACTTTTAGGGATTACAGAGACAGATATTGAGTCTTATTACTTATCCATTCCTGAAATTCAAAAATCGATCATCGACTTACAATCAATATAGTCAGGTAAAAGTGAATATCGCATTAATCGGTCCTCGCGGCGTAGGCAAATCCAAAGTATCCAGAAAACTATCCAAGATTCTATCCATGCCTGTTATTTCTACAGATATGATTGCTGTTTATGAAGCAGGTGGAATTTCTATTGCAGATCAAATAAAAAATGACAATGGAAAATGGAATAATTTTCGTAAATTAGAATTCCGAATTCTAGAAAATCTTTCTAAATCAAAAAATATCATCTTAGATTGTGGCGGTGGAATTCTATTTGATGTAGATAGAGATGGAAAGGAATTTTATAGCGAAAAAAAAGTAAATATGCTGAAATCATTTTGCACAGTTTTCGGACTTTCGCATAATACTGATTATCTGATAGAAAAAGTAATCAATGACTCTGAACGACCAATCTTAAGTCAAATTAATTCTTACCGCGAAGTTTTAGAAAGACGCCTCCCCTTCTACCAATCAACCGCTGATTTTTATATTTCAGTAGAAGGATTTGAACCTAAGGACGTAGCTAAAAAAATTTCAGAACTTATTTAGCCTTCATTGAATTCGGCTGCCCAGTTGACGCGATCACTGATCTCCAAAGAGAGCTTCTTTCGGGGTGTAAAACTTTTCTTTCTGCCACAGCAAGTGTAATTGGGATATTGGTAAATACATTGTTCCAAATCCCAACGACCATTCCAGTTCGACCAGCCATCCCTGCATGAACTGCATTTTGCGCTAAGAAGTTACAGAATACCGAATCCTCAGCGTTAGCCGGAACACTACGGATAATATAACTTGGATCAATGTACTTTAGGTTGATTGGAATATCTTGTTTTTTAAAGTACTTTGTAATTTCATTTTTTAGAAATACTCCGATATCACCTAATTTTTTATTTCCAGAAGGATCTGTCTCTGAATTGTTTTCAAAAAATTTCTGTCCCGCTCCCTCAGCAACAAGAATCACTGCGTGGTTACGCTGGAGTATCCTCTCTTTTAAGGACGGGAGAAATGCCCCCTTCCCTTCTAAATCAAAATCTTGCTCGGGAATCAGAACATAGTTTACATCTTTAGAAGCTAACGCAGCATTCACAGTAATAAACCCAGAATGTCTTCCCATTAACTTTACAAGACCAATTCCATTTGGTGCACCTTTTGCTTCCACGTGAGCACAAGAAATTGCAGTCATTGCTTCCGAAAATGCAGTCGAAAATCCGAATGTCTTATGAATCATATTAATGTCATTGTCAATAGTCTTAGGAATTCCTATGATAGAAATCTTTTCTCCTCGATGTTTAACTTCTTCGTAAATGGCATTGGCAGCGCGTAATGTCCCGTCTCCCCCAATACAAAAGAGTATATTGACCCCGTGCAATCCCAAAAAGTCTACCATATCTCCGATGTCTTGACTTCCCCGAGAAGACGCAAGCATAGACCCTCCATCTCTCGAAATATTCGATACCATGTCTGGCTTAAGTTCGAGTGGTTTGTGCCCGTATTTTTTTACAAGTCCTTCAAACCCATACTTAAAACCTAAAACTCGAGGAACCCCATAACGATAGTGCAATTCCATAACGAGTCCGCGAATAACATCATTTAACCCAGGACAGAGTCCTCCACAAGTTACAATGCCAGCCGTTACTTTGGATGGATTAAAGTATATTTTTTCTAAGGGACCTGATTGTTCAAAACAGATTGGATTTTCACCAACCGCGGGCGCTATCGCACTAGGGCTATCAAACATAGATTGGTATATAACGACAGATCCTTCTTTTGTATAGAAGTCATATCCAGCCGGATTAGGAATGGTGCACTCACCAAATTTATCAACTTTCGTATTCATAGGTATTCCTTAATTTATTTCCAAAATTCTGCAAGTAAATGTTTTTTCTTTTTTACAAAGACTCTCTTAAAAATCTATTGCCTTTTTAAGCATTCGGAAAAAAATATCGCTAGTGAATTTATTGTACTAGATAATTCAGAGGATAAATTTAAATCAAATGCGAGTAAGTAAAATAAAGATACTATCCACCACCTTCTTGCTTCTACTTACAAATCTATTTTCTGAAAATTTAAGCATAAACAAAAAATATGAACCCAAAGATTACTCTCAGTGGTTAATTTCTAATAATTTTGAAAGCACCTCTGATTATTCGCAAACAATTGCAATTCCATTCAGTTACCCATTTGAAGCAAGTTTGTATCCAGAACCGAACAACAAAGTCAAACTATCTTCGAACTATTTAAACCCCTCATCAATCAGTTTATTTCCTTCTCAAATTCACCAAAGTTCCGCAAAAGTATTTTTCAAACCAACGGAAAATTCTGAAATTATTTCCTACAAAACGAATATTATTACAGATAACACTCATTATGCGAGAGACACCAATTCCCGAATGTTAGGGATTGGTCAGACAAATGCAACCGCGAATACTTCATCTGGTGTTGTTTTTGTTTACCTTAAAAAAAACTTAGGACTTAATCTAGATTTATCAATGCGCATGATGGGAAATGAAACCGGACATGCTATTCCTGATTCAATGGTTTCAAATATGCGCATTTCCTACAAATTATCTGAGGGGATTTTTCAATTAAATCAAAATTACAAGGTAAATTTCGTTCTCCAACTTTCCAATATTCAATATACAGATGACAGAGTATCTCTTAAAAAATTAGATTTTAATAAGACAAGTTTACGTTCTCAATTTCTCTCTTCTGGTTTTACACTAAACACCAAATCGGTAATGTTTGAGGGATTAATTCGATTACCCTTACAACAACAAACTATTTTTGATTTAGATGGACTCTTACGACCTGAACTACAAGGTAGACTTGGAATGAAATGGTATTTGCCTGAGTACATCCAGCCTTAAACGTTCATTTGATTAGACTCAATTATTTGAAGTCCAGTAACCTTACTTTTTGCCAAAATTAGCATTGCCTTCGCAACTAAATCTGCCTGAATTGGTTTGTATTTTTTTAATCCTTTGATAAATGCAAACGAAAAAACTCGCGAAATAACAGCGCCAACTTTTTCCCCTCTTCTAATATCTTTTCTATTCCCTAAAAGTAAAGATGGTCGAAAAATTTGTAAGGATTCAAAACCAATAACAATGAGAGCATTTTCCATCTCACCTTTCACTCGATTATAAAAAATACGGGATTTGCTATTAGCCCCCATTGCGCTAACTACGGAAAAACTTTTTACACCTTGCGCCTTTCCTATTTTTGCAGATTCTATCACATAGGTAAAATCTACTTTTTTAAAAGCATCTCTAGAGCCAGCAGTTCGAATTGTAGTTCCCAAACAACAAAATATACAATTTACTTTAAAATGCTCGGAGTAAGATTCTAATTTTTCATAATCTACTACAACTTGTTTGAGTTTAGAATTCGTTAATGGCAATTCCTTACGGACTAATAGAATTATCCCCTTAATAGATTCATCTTCAAGTAAAAGATTTAATAAACTTGAGCCAATAAGTCCAGATGAACCGAGAACTAAAACTAGGATGAGCGTAACCCCGATATATCTTTCGCTACTTTTTTGAAGTCCGCGATAGCAGCTTTAATTCCTGGTGGTGGTGGTTTGATTGACTCTGCTAATTTAACAGCATTATCAATTGTATCTAAAATGATTTTTTTCTCGGAATAAAATCTAGATGTCGGCATTGTCTTCATTTCTTTTTTGTATTTCGTAACCTTATCATCAATTAATTTTGTGATTTGATTTAGAATTTGAATTTGTTCTGATTGTTGTGATGCCATTCTTTTACTCCGACTCGACTTTAACTAAGGTGAGAAGTATTATAATACTCCTCTTTTAATTTCAACCAAAATTCTTCAGAGAAAGAAATTTGTTTATTGGTAATGATTAAAAGCAATTGTCGTGAGACCTCTTCCTGTTCAGGGAACCCAGTAAAAATCCATTCGAATAAATCCAGGGCGACATCAAGTCGAGGAATCGTGTTAGGAACTTTCCCCGCTATTAGCTTTTCGAATTCAACATATAACTTTGTATACTCTTTGTTCTCTAAGTATTTTCGGAACTGGTTTGGATAAATCGTATGAAGCACCACCCTGTCTCCCTTTGGAGTGCAGGTATAGTGCTTTGGTTCACCAACTAAGCGAGAATGAATGGCTAGATTTATTTTTTCAAAATCTCCACCTGTACCCCTCCATACATTCCCGATTAAATTTCCAAAGAAATGATCCTCAAGCGGTTTAAAAGGGAATAGAGCCACTACGCTTAATTATTTTTTTGTAGGAACAATTGCTTCTTTGCAAGCTTTGAAGAGGGAAAATTTTACAACAGTTTTTGCAGGAATTTCAATTTCTTGTCCAGTTGCAGGATTTCTTCCTTTTCTTTTTTTAGTTTTCTTTAAGATTAACTTTCCCACTCCAGGAATGATAAACGCTCCATTCTTTTTGGTTTCTTTGTAAGCAAGTTCCACAAATGAATCCAAAAAAGCATTTACATCTTTTTTAGTAATTTCTAAACTTTGAGAGAGTTCTTGAATGATCTGAGATTTTTTGATCGGTGTTGCTTTTCCAATTGCAGCCATATTCTATGTCCTTGTAAACTTATTATTTGAGACTTTAAAGTCTCTGTTTTGCTAATACAATCGGCTAGTGCTAAAAAACTTTGATAAATTATTTAAAAAACCCTTATTTTTTTGGCTTTTTTCGTAATAAGCCTATTTTTAACCAATAAATATCAGCTTAATTTCATTTTAATTTCAAAAATCACCTTTTTTATAGAGAATTACTGCATACTAATACCCAGATTTCTAATCTCGCTCCGCTCGTTTAGAAATCTGGAATAGATGGGGTTTGCCTGTCGGCGACACTTCGACAAAGGCTCAGTGCATCGCTTGGGGCTAATCGCCCCAAACCCCATTTTTTGTTAATTTGCAAAGCAATTTATCATAAATATTAATATGCTCTATTTCAATTCCCATTAAAAATCTGGTGTAGGAATATTTATTTTCCAAGTTTATGTTGAACTTCCGCAGTGACCGTTTTTTTGATGCTGGCAAATAATTCTTTAATTTCATCAACAGTCACTTCACGGTTTGGCTTAAAAGTACAAAAAGAAGTTTTTGAGTAATTGTCTTTATGCGTCAGTTGAAATCCTGCACCGTGCATAATCTGTTTTACAGAAGGGTCTTTCTCTGAATTTGTAATGACAGTAATAGAATCTAACTCACTTTTTTTATGATCAATATGGAAGTAACAAACTACTTCTTCTTTATCAAGACGATCAATTTCTTCCCGAATTTCATCGAAGGAAGTTTCCACTCTCGCGCCTTTCGGATTTTTATAATTAATTAGAATTCGTTTGAAATAGTGAATTTTTCTTCCAGTCTCATCGTATTCAACGCCGTTTATGATTTGCCTTTCGTCAGCAATTTCTTTCATCATAAACTCACCACGACCACGCGGGTTATCCCAATCAAACGCTTCTGAGGTAATATCGCCCTTCTTTGCATTTTCTTCGATCTGCGCAAGTGTATAAGCCCTACCAGGTTCCATTTCATGTTTGAAAGAAATTTTAAAATAAGGATTATCAGCAAGATTATTAATTTCTAGTGCAATTTCCGCATAGGGTCCGTATCCATGCTCAATGATATTTTGAATTGCTTCGGTAACGATAATTCGAATCCCATCTGGATCTAATCCCAAGATTGGCGCATACTTTCGAATTTGATTTTTTATTTCAAACAAGGAACCCTGTTTTTCGTTGATGCCAGCAGTCAGCTCTTTACTTTTTATTTCTTCTCGATTCAGTGTCACCGAGTAAGTAAGTTTTGCGATTGTATGTTGTAAATAAAGAGAATTTTGAACTGCAAGGAGTTCATCTTTGAGTGTAGAATTTTCAAATTCCAACTTACTAATTTTCTTTTTTAATTCTTCTATATTGTCATTTGCTGCTATATCCATCCAAGACCCCTTTTCTATTTCTTTGATTAAAACAAAAATTTCAATATTATTATTGGCAAAACTCTGCCGATTGTAGCACGTAATTATTATGAATCAAGCATTAATTGTAATGAAAAAAACTAAATACGAATTGGATATGAACACCTATAAGGATTTAGATTTTTATAAAAAAATTTGCCTTATTCAAAATAATAGTTTCGACAAAATTTATAATTCGCATTTGAGACAATTGAAAAGTAGGGAAATTCTAAAACAAGAAGTTTTCGAAAATGGGAAATTTATTTTTCGAGATGAGTTGGAGAATTTAGACCTGAGTAAATTTGGTATTATCGTAGCACTTGGCGGCGATAATCATTTTACTTATGTTGCCCATCACTGCGAAAAAAATAGAATCCTAGGGTGTAACTCCGATAGCGAAACTTCTTTTGGCGCTCTTTTAGCTTTTACTCCGCAAACTCTCAAAGAAACGGTTTTAAAAGAATGGAACGACACCCAAGAAGAGAATTGGTCTATTATTTCTGTGGAAATTGAATACCCCGATGGGAAAAAAATAAATACCGTGAACGCAGTGAGTGAAATTTCAATCCGAAATGCGAACCCAGATTTAACAAGTAGATATGTAATTTCCCATGAAGACAAAAAAGAAGAACAAAAAAGTTCTGGATTACTGCTTTATACAGGAGCTGGGTCTACTGGCTGGTATGCGTCATGCAAAGGAGAAGATAATGAACAAGTTAGTTTTTCTAAATCTGCAAATTTTTTTCGTGTTTATGCGAGAGAACTCAGTAGAAAAGCAAGGCAGACATTTAAACTAACGGATTTTACCGTGACTAAATCCTGTCAGATTATATCTGAAATGAATGGTGGCATCTCCATTGATGCGTTACCCGAAAGAGTCTATTCCTTTCCCGCCGGAAGTACCGCCAAATTATACTTATCCAATGAAAAATTAAAAGTTATTACAAAAAAGGAAACAAATAAATAAAATGAATACTATGCAATCACAAGAAGAATTATTCGAACGTGCAAAAAAAGTTGCACCCGGTGGAGTTCATTCACCAGTGCGATCGTTTCGGAGTGTGGGTGGAAATCCTATTTTTTTTAAAAGAGCTGAGGGTGCTTATCTTTATGATACGGATAATAAGGAGTATGTGGACTTTTGTTTGAGTTTTGGTCCACTTATTTTAGGACATAGAGATCCTGAAATTGAAGAAGTTGTTCGAGAAACAATTGGACTTGCTTGGACATTCGGTGCCTGCGAACCATACTCATTAGAATTGGCTGAGTTTATAGTAGAAGAAATTCCCTGGGTAGAAAAAATTCGTTTTGTATCATCAGGAACAGAAGCAGTCATGTCTGCACTTAGAGTAGCAAGAGCGGCTACAGGCAGAGATAAAATTTTGAAATTTGATGGATGTTATCATGGACACTCAGATGCACTCTTAGTAAAATCAGGCTCTGGACTTGCAGGAGAAGCAAACTCTGATAGTGCTGGAATCGGGAAACGTCAACTACAGGATACGCTCGTTTTGCCTCTAAATGATGAAACTGCTGTAGAAAAACTTTTTGCCGAACATGGAAAATCTATTTCTTGTCTTATAATCGAACCACTACCGGCTAATTATGGTTTACTCATTCAAAGAAAAGAATACATCGAAAAAATTTGCCAAATCGCAAAGTCTCATGGTGCGTTGGTTCTATTTGATGAAGTAATTTCAGGATTTCGAGTAGGAATGAAAGGAATGGCGGAATACTTTGATGTAAAACCCGACTTAGTAACTTATGGCAAAATCATAGGCGGAGGATTTCCTGTTGGTGCGTATGCAGGAAGGAAAGAACTAATGGATTTAGTTGCACCAGCCGGACCAGTTTACCAAGCAGGAACGTTAAGCGGGAACCCCATCGGAATGCGTGCAGGTCTTGCTGTATTAAAAAAAATGAAACGAGATAATTTGTATTCTGATTTAACTCTTAGAACAAAAAAGTTTACAGACAACCTAAAAAGTATTCTAAACGAGAACGGCGATGGCGATTGGGATATAGATGTATTTACCTCTATTTTCTGGGCTCATAAAAGAACAGGAACTCAAATTCGAACGATAGACGAAATACCTTCTGGTCATAAAGAAGGATTTGCAAAACTATTTCATTCTCTTTTAAAAGAAGGAATTTATCTTGCACCTTCTGGTTACGAAGTTGGTTTTTTTTCCAATGCGCATAATGAGAGTATTACTGCAAGAGTATTGGAAAAAGTTAGGAGTGCTCTACGCAGCTAGGTTATGAAATATAGTTGTATTTCATGCCATGGTATTTCGAATATCGTGCACATAAAGATGAGTAGCCAAAAGTCCGTTAGTATTTCGAATTAGACCAAACACATCCGCTAACGTACAGACGTGAGTAACAATCACTTCATTTTCATCTAGTGCGCCGGCGGATTTATCTCGGTAAGAATCAATTTCCTCTCTAGAAAGTGGAATGTCACAAGCGAAAAAAAATCCTGCTTCATCGAGTAAACCTGCAGAGCTGTAGAGTGGGTCAGGATGAAGCAAACGAAGATTATCCCGCGTGATTTTTAGACCAGTCTCCTCCCCTACTTCTTTAACAGCAACTTTCCATGGATCCGGTTCACTATCACACATTCCAGCCGGATGTTCGTAGAATATATCACCATTAGCCACACGTCTTTGTTTTACTAAAAGAAAGTATTTATTACCCGTCTCTTTTTCGACTAAACAAGTAACTACAACCACAAAATGACCTCGAATCAAAACAACTGGAAGCAGTTTATGATTATCAGGGTCAACAGCATCTATATGAACAAGTGTAAATAATACTTCTCCATTTCTTTTATTCACTGTATGCAATTCTTTAATCGAATTGATTTGAATTTTATTTTTAACTAGAGTCTCGCGCCATGATTTAAATTTAAATGAGTCTTCGAACTTTTCCATTGTAATAAAGAAAACTAGCTCTAGAGAATTGTCAAAGAAATTTTCGTATTTTTTTGATTTTATTCTACTAAGTCGCTTGGCACTTCATACATTAGAGAGATGTTACACCGTATAGGTATGCCAATTTCAATAGAAGATACATTACTTTTACTTACACAGATTAGCGGATTTACTCAGGATGATGTTTCTTAACTGCCTCTAAAAGTCTTTTAGTTTCTGCAATCATGTAGAGGGGAATGGAAAGTAGCCCCTCGTGATAGGACAAAGTAAGTTTAGAATAGCGAATAGAAATTGGATTTCGTTTTTCTTCTTTGTATAGTTTTAAACTCTTTAGACTTCCCGACTTTCCTGCTTTTACTTCGACTGGATAGACTTCTGATTTATAGGTAAAAAGATAATCTATCTCCGCACTACTCCCGCGTTTAAATCTTTCCCAGTAAAATAATTTTGTTCTCTCTTCTGGATTTGATTCTGCGAGTAACTCCTGACCCACAAATTGTTCCGCAAGTCCACCTTCATAGACGCCCAGTATATTAGGAGAAGTTAAAATTGTATCTTCAAGTCCACTTGCTTTTAAAGAAAGACCTGTATCTAAAAAAGTAAGCTTATAGAAATTATCCTTTGCATGATAAGAAAGTGGAAGCTCAGTATTATTAGTCCCAACAACTTTATTCACAACTCCTGCAGACTCGAGAAGTTCTACTGCATTTTTTAATTCTCTCGATGGAGTTTCTCTGTCGATTTCGGAGTAACGAATTTTTTTGCCCAGCATTGTGTGGATACTATAGAATACCTTCTCTAAATACTTTTGTTTGACCTTACCCGCATACTTAGAAAAATCATTTCGATACGTATGTAAAAGTGAAAGCTGGATTTGTTTGACCACTGTAAAATTTTTTGTCTCAACATAAACTTTTACAGCTTCTGGCATTCCTCCGACAATTAGATAGTCTTTGTATAAGTTTATTAATTTTTCATGAACGGCTAATTCAAATTCGTCAGAAAGTTTTACTTCGTGCAGAAAATCTAATATTATAGTTTCGCCTATCGCTTCTAAAAATTCCTGAAAGCTGAGCGGATAAAGGTGAAGGAATTGAATTCGTCCTACGGGAGAACGATACTCTTCAGAATTTAAAGCAAACTCTAAAAGCGATCCCGCCGCAATCACCGCAAGTTTCGGCATCTGCTCATGAAAATAACGAAGAGAAAGAATCGCTTCTGGACACTCTTGGATTTCATCTAGAAAAAGAATTGTGTTTTCTGATTCGATTTTTCGATTTAGAAGGAGTTCTAATTTTTTCAGAATGCGTTCAGGTTTTTTCTCATGGAAAGAATTTTTCAACTCAGGTTGCAATTCAAAATTGATTTCTAGAAAATTCGAAAACTCATTTTTAGCAAATTCTCTCACAAGAAACGATTTCCCAACCTGTCTCGCCCCTCGCAAAACCAGCGGCTTTCGATAGGGAAAATTTCGCCATTCTAGCAATTTTGGATACAATTTCCGCTTCATGGGGTTATTTTATACATATTATGCATAAAAGTCAATAATGTTTTATACATAATATGTATAAAAGGAGGATATAACTCAATATCGATAGGTAAGCCTGATTTTTTAGTTATCCCCTTCCTTATCGATCATAACGTTACCCACATCTTTTTGTCCTAAGTGAAATATCCAAAGATTACCACCGATGCACACCGAGGACACCGATAACTGAACGATGGTCTATAGTTTAGGATATTCCTATTCGTATCATTGCGCTCGTCGTTTAATCCCATTTCATTTAACTCCATAACACATAAATAAAAACATCGTATTTTATATCGTCCCTATCGGTG
>JAGOHK010000216.1 GCA_017996175.1 Leptospiraceae bacterium | reverse complement strand
ATTAAAACTTTTGCAGAGCAATCAGGGACTTTCACAAATAAAAATGGAATCAAACAAAACTTTGAACTTGCCATTCAACCACTACAAGGTCTTCCTTCTTCGGGAGATTTCTTCAAACGATTAAACTTAGAGCTTTCTATGAAAAAAGAGGAGTTAGCAATTGGCAACCATTAATGTAATCAACGTCGCTAAGAAACATCAGTTTGCTTGGTATGAAAAGTTTTATTTTTACTCTATCTCAAAAGGGCTTTTTATTACCTTAAAACATTTCATCAAATCTGCTTTTTTGAAAGGATATGTAACAGTTCAATATCCAGAAGAAAAACGTGCCTACTCTTCTCGTTTTCGCGGGATGCATTCTCTCAAAAGAGATGAACAAGGTAGAGAAAGATGTACGGCTTGTTTTTGTTGTATGTGGATTTGTCCGGCAGATGCAATTACCATTGAAGCAGCGGAAGTTCCGGCAGAAAGACAACACTTACATCCAGAAGACAAATATTCAAAACGTTTTGATATTGATTTACTTCGTTGCATATTCTGCGGTTTATGCGAAGAAGCCTGTCCTAAGGGTGCGATTTACTTAGATGGCGGCGGCGAAATGGCTGCTGATAATCGCTATGACCTGATCTTAACCAAAGAGCGCATGACGCAAAAAATTGGCGGACCAATTCTAGGACAAAGAAATTAAATTCTGAATTATCCATTAAAAACGCAAGAAAATGAAGGCGGGAAAACGTTTTCCCGCCTTCATTTTCACGAATTCCTGTAATCCTACTTTTATTTTTTTCTAATAAAAGTATTACTTGCAAATTATTTCAAACTATAGTTAAGATGTTTTTTTATTAGTCACTCATAGCTAATAAAAAAATGAAATTCTGAATGAACGAACTAGATCCAACAACTTCCATTTGCATACTTTGTAACCAAGAAAAAACTCCAGATGGTATTACTACGAACGGAGTTTTTAATTGTATTACCTGCGGCAAAGAATGGATTTTAGAAAAACGAAAATCCCAAAGACTATCCAAAACAGAATCTATTGCGGAGTATGCAAATTTAATTACAGAATTTGTCAGTATCTTCGATTCGAATTTAAATTTAAAAGAACTCTGTGATAAAACACTTTCCATTTTTAAAACAAAATTTGGACTCGAAAAATCAGGTTTCGTTATCCACGAGCCTGTGAATGGATTTTTTAAATTTGAACGGTATTTGGGAGAATCAGAAAGTGCAATTACAAAATTAAAAACAAACTCGGACGATTTATCACATCCGTTTACTATTTGCGCCAAAAAAGAAAAACCTGAGTTTAGAATACTTTCAGACGAAAATCGTTTTGATAAAACTTATAGAAAAATTACAAATAATACAGTCTGTCAGATTTTAGTTCCAATTATTTATAAATCGACTCCACTCGGGATTTTGGTTTTCGATTTTAATAATTTGAAATTAGCAGAAAATAAATTTAAACACCAAGAAATATTTCAATTAGTATCAGACCAAGTGGCAGTGGCACTTTACCATACTATTATTTTTAATAAATCCAATACTAAATATAGACAATTCGTAAACTTACATTCTTCGGGGCTAACATTAAATAAACTCTATTTGAATAATACATTGGAAATTATTAAAATGTCTCTACTTACCATTTCTGGTCTTGTAGATACAGATATAAATATTCTTTTTATTTATAACCGAAAGTTTAAAGTAATTACCTCGCATAAATTAATTCGAACAATTGATTCTTTAGAACTGACACAGGATTCTATTGTGGTAGAAAATTACGAAGAGTACAAATCTTTTTTTAATAAACAATCCCCTACCCTAATTGCGACCGATCAGGACCCACTTGCAAAAAAAATAGGCTTCACCGGCAAACAAGTATTAAACCTTCCTTCCTTTACACTCGAAGTAAATGATTATGTATTTCTTTTAGGACGTTATTCGACAAGAGTATTTACACCGGACGAAGTAGAAGTACTCACCGCATACTCCGAGTTAGTCAAGATCACTATTGATAATGCATTCATGTATCACAAAATGGCAAAACAAGAAAGACTCGAAAAAGAAGTAGAAATTGCAAAGGAAATTCAGCATAATTTACTTCCACGGGAAATGCCTTTACATCCAAGATACGAATTTGCCGGTCTCATGATTCCTGCAAGAGAAATTGGAGGGGATTATTACGATATACTTGTATCTCCCAATCAAAACGAAACGATATTCGCCATAGGTGACGTTTCCGGAAAAGGTCTACCTGCCGGCATGGTAATGGTAACCGCTAGAACGATCATTCACTCAGTCATAAGAAGACTTAGTGAGTTAAGGGAAATAGTAAGAGAATTAAATTCTTACCTTTATTATAATTCGCGTAATGCTGCAACCATGCGTTTCATGTCTCTCACTTGTTTAAAATGGGCATTGGACTCGAATGAATTTTACTACTGTGGGAGTGGACATGGAAATTTACTTGTCTACAGGGAAAAAACAAAAGAGGTAGAAGTAATTTTTACAGGTGGAACAATCCTTGGAATTATGCCTGACATCAGCGAGTATTATTCGGAAGGCAAAGTGTCATTAGACGTTGGTGATTCAATTCTAATGTACACTGATGGTGTAACAGAATCAATGAATATGCGAGGAGAGCCATTAGAAGAAGAAGGACTCATTCAATCATTCAAAAAATACAATGGACTAAAAGCCCAAGAAATTTTAGACGGGGTTTACAATGATATTAAAAACTTTTCAGTCAATGTAACCTCTCAGCACGACGACATTACAATGTTAATCATTAAAAGGTTTGTATGATGTACTCTGAATTTACTACTACTCTATTTCAGTCAGTATATGAAAAATTAAAGCCTTTTCATAGTCTAATAGAGAGTTACCCCGCAGTAATCGCCTACTCCGGCGGAAAAGACTCTACCTTACTTAGTTCTTTTTATCATTATTTACACTCTAATTCCAAATGTCCGGAGCCAATTTTATTTCACTTAAATCATTTGATACGAAATAATGTTTCCCAGGAAGAGGAAATTATTTTAGAAATGAAAACCTTTTCCACAAGAACAATAGTAAAAAAAAAAACATTCCGCAAATTTCTAAACGAATTAAGAAAAGCTTAGAGGAAACAGGAAGACTATTTCGCTATAAATTCCTGCAAAAACTTGCATTAGAATACGATGCTTACATTACTACGGGGCATCACAGCGACGACTACTTTGAAACACTAATTATCAATTTAATACGAGGTGGGGGCTATTCTGCATTAAACACACTTCCCATTTATAAAAATGCAATTTTTAGACCGCTTATGGTTTTCAAAGAAGAAGAAAGAAATTTAGTATTTGAAACTGAAAAATGGAAATATTTCGAAGACGAATCCAATGACTCAAGTGACTATCTCAGAAATCGAATTAGGCAAAATGTAATTCCTCTTCTAAAAGAAGAAGGTTTAAATCCAAACAAAATTTACGAAAATTTTCATAGTAGAGAGGAACTATTCGTCGATAAAAAATCCCCGTTAAAGAAGGAAAAAATTCCGTCCTACTTAAAAATTGACTCCAGTAGTTTAGAGAATATAAATTTAGGAATTCTAAAAAACCTACTAGATCTTCACGCTGAAATTTTAAAACTCCACCCTTTCTCAAAAAAAATTCTTTTGGAAGTAAAAAAAGAATTAGATAAAAACGCAAGCTTCCAAATTCAAAATAAGGAATTGATTCTTTGGAAGAATCCAACAAGTGGTCTATTTATAGTTCCAAAAAACTCGCCCGTATTACAAAAACCAAAGTTATTAGAAAGAGACAACACTCTATTTCTAACATGGAATAACCAAGAAAAAAAAATCCTTAGTCACTATGAAATTGGGTT
>JAGOHK010000126.1 GCA_017996175.1 Leptospiraceae bacterium | reverse complement strand
AAAAAGGTGTAGTAGAATGAACTACTCCGTACCCGTTTGGAAAGGATTCTTTATCCACAATGTATTTTTGAGAAGAATATGCATCCCAATATCCGGGGATATCATAGTTTTTTGTAATTTTTTTTTGCTCAACTTTTATTCCTCCAATTAATTTAAATGAATTCGTAAATTTGTAATCTAGGTTTTGATTTATGAGCACGCTACTATTTTCAGTATTCCAATTTGTGTAGCTAACATAAGAGTAATCTTTCATTCCGGGACTTGTATCTTCCGTTGCCTCTGCCCAGTTGCCGTAACGTTTACTATCTCTATAAAGTAATAATGTATAGGAGGATAACTTGTTAGTTACCTCTACACTGTTCTCGACATAGTATTGTCCTGAGGACTTTGACCACTGTGCTGCTGGCTGACTTTTATCTCCTGCGTAGTATGGACCGTAACCTTCGTCTATATTCCAGCGAATTAATCCGAATTTTAAAGTTTTGTAGTTTAAATGGAGAATACTTCCCCAATCATTGGTAGGATCATTGTATTTTCCAAATTTTTTTCCGCCATCCCCTAGGTAGAGAATAGGTCCCCAGACTTTAGGGTTAGCTAGCCAATAGTTACTTATGTATCCACCTCGGTTCGATAGATTCGGTTCATTACTTTCGAATGTTTTACCGGAGACTGCAATAGTAAAATCTCCGATCTTAGCCGTTGCTCCAGCATCTACGGATCTAGTATGAAAGCTTCCGTATTGAAAACTAACTTTTCCTTCTGTTGATTTGTCTTTCAAATCTTTACCATCTTTGGTGATAATATTGATTATCCCCTGAAATGCGTTAGGTCCATAGACTGCGGATACTGGTCCGTAGACTATTTCGATTTTTTTTATATTCGAAACCGGGTATTGTCTTGAAAATTGCGCAGATCCTCCAAATAAATCATTGTCGATGATACCATTTATCATTAGAAGAGTTTTTTGTGTTAAGGGAGTTCTGTAACCTCTTTGATACATAGTTAGATATTCCATTCCATTGCTTACAATTGTATCCATTCCGGGTAAATCACCTAGTATTTCGTCTACACTTGTGTAACCTCTATCTTTAATATCTTGTTCTGAAATGACAATTGTACTGGCTGGTACATCAAGCTGGCTTTCCTTGGTTCTTGATGCGGTTACTACTGATTGTTCTTCAATAAGCTTAAATGTTTCTTTTGCCTCTGATTTAGTATCATATTGGCTAATCGGAAATAGCCCCTTTTTATAAATTGGTTTGGAAATAAGATGATCTTGGATATTTTCTCTAGATTCTTTTTTTTCAGTATTCAGAAATAAGTCGATAGCAATTTGTTTGGTTATAATATTGATTATCTCTTGGTTTGAACGATTGATTTCATTTGGATCTAGTTCAATGCCTTCTATTGATTTTAGATTTAAAGATTCAGAGATTGCATCGATTACTATTCCAGAGGATGTATCATAAATTTGAATATAGATAGATAGCGGAGAATCTTTTGTCTTAATGTATTGACCTTCTATATAAAATTCACTTTGCTTTGCATTTTGAAAAATAGTATTTCTGTTATCGTTCGTAAAGGAAACTTTAAAATTTTTTGCAGAAAGTTTCTTCTCTAATGATTCTCTGAATTCTTTTTCAATGTCTAGATTTTTTTCACTGTTATGTGGAGTAAAATTTCCAACTAAAACTTGATTAGCTAGAAGAGATAGGGATGAAAATATTCCAATAAGCAAAAATTGTATAATCCAAACTCGGGAAATTCTAAATTGCATAAAAATCAAACTCACAAAGCCTAATAGAATGGAAAGAAAAAAATATTGTCTTGAATTATATGGCAGAGTTTGCTATACTGAATTTTAAGAATCCTATGAACTTTTTAATAATTCGAGCAAAATTACATAGGTATTGGTATGCGGTCGGGATATTTCTATTTTGTTTTCCGATTTTGGCAGAGACTGTACCAATCGTTTTGCCATTTAATAATCCCTATTATCAAAAGATAGCTTCTGGATTTCAAAAGTCATTTCCGCATTCGACCAAGATTATTTATTTGAAAATCCAATCGACTGATGAGGAAGATGATCCAATGATTAAGGCAATCCGAGATTTATCTCCGTCGCTTATCATTGCCATAGGAGATGAGACTGTGCTTCGGGTTAGAAAGCAGATAAAGGATATTCCACTTCTTGTATCGATGGTTAATTCACTTAGAAGTCTTGAACCTGAAAATTCGAATTTGTGCGGATATGAAATGAGTCTTCAAATAATTGAATATTATAAAATATTAAAACAAATAAAACCAGAGGCACAGAAGATTTATGCGCTATATTCTACAGAGAAAAGCTCACAAATTCTAGATAAGGGGATAACGGAAGATATTTACAATGGATTAGTACTGATAAAAAAAGAAATTAGTGAGAAAGATAATTTTAGCTCGGAGTTAGAAAAACTTCCAAAAGATGCAGATGCTTTTATTGTATTAAATGATCCTATTTATGATGAAAAAAATTTTCTAAATCTATCATCCTATTCTAAAAAGAATAAAATTGTTTTGTTTGCACCTTATTCTTCTTTGGTTGATCTAGGAGCTACACTAACGTTAGCCCCCGATTACAAAAATCTAGGAGGAATTACTGCGGAGTTTGCCAATCTAATTTTAAATAAAAAAGACAGTTGTAAAATCGGACCCTTCTTTAAATTTCAAAATTATCTATTGTATTTGAATGAGGACTATGCTAACGAATCAGGAATATCTATTCCCGATTCGTTAAGAAAACGAATTCAATCAGATAAACTTATACTAAAAGGAATTGAACTCATTGATAAAAATATGATTAAGTCAGCTCGTATAGTTTTTGATAAAATAGTAAAGGATGATTCTAAAAATGAATTGGCAAACTATTATTTGGAGCGACTTATCTATGACCAGACAAAAGAAGAAATTACGAATTTACTCATAAAAGGAAAGACATTATTCGACAATAAGCAGTTGGAAAGTGCTAGAAAGGTTTATGCAGAAATAATAAAAATTAATCCAAATCATCTAGAAGCAAAGACAATGTATTCGGAATGCTTAAAAAAAGAGAGTGAAATTCTAACTCTAGATGCAGTAAGGTTAGATGCAGCAAAAACCCCTTTTTTAGCTATCAAAAAGTTAAAAGCGGCTATTCAACTTTATTCGTCAAATCAGGAAGCGTTAGGTTTATTAAATACAATTCGAGCAAGGGAATTAAAGGAATTAGATAATTATTTACAAGAAGCGATTCATTTTTACAATGAACGTGAATATTCTGCTGTAATAACTAAAACGGAGAATATTTTACTTTTAGATCCGAATAATAAAACGGCAATTGAGTATTTACGGCTTTCTAAAATAAAATTAAGTGCTTTTAAAAAGTTAGAAGATTGTAAGAGAAGTGCATATCAAGATAAGAATTGCCGATTACTGAAGTAGGAATTTTATGAAAATTAGATATAAAATGATTTTGTTCCTGCTTGGCACTGTTATTTTAACGATTGCGCCCATTTCTTATTTCACATTAGAGAATAGTCAAAAAGTAGTTATAGAGACGACATACGATTTATGTAAAAATCTATCCGAAAATATTTCTGAAATTTCTAGAGAAGAATTATTTATTGATTCTACTTATGAGGCTTCCTCAACGGTAGTTGCGAGGTTAAAAAATTCAAAACTTCGTGGGCTAATTGATATTAAACTCATGAATGTTAGCGGTAACTATGTTGTAAGATTTAATTCGGAAGATAAAAATGAGCCAAGTGAATCAGAAATTGCTGATGTTAGACAACTTAAATTATTAAGTTATTTTGATAAAAAGGAGAATAATAAAAATATCCTCAGGTTTATATCTCCTGTATTCCTAAGTAAAAAATCCGAATCTTTTATGATTGGGGCAACGATATTTGATTTCGATAAAGATCTTCTTTTTTATCCAATTACTGAAATAAAAAATAGAATAATAGTCATAAGTACTATGGTTTTATTTATTTCTATGCTCGGGGCGATCTTTTTCTCTTATTTATTTACCAAACCAATTGCATCTTTATCTGATGGTGTAAAAATTATAAGCGATGGAAATTATGATTATCAAATTCAAATTAAATCAAAAGATGAAATTGGGGAATTTGCAAAATCTTTTAATCAAATGACATACAATATTAAGATGGCAAATAAGGCAAAGGATGAATTTCTTGCAAATCTTTCTCATGAGTTAAAAACTCCTTTAACTACTATCTTTGGTTATTCAGAGATGTTAATGATGGGAAATAATGAAGTAGAAGAGGTAATCGAATATTCAAAAGAAATTCATGCTGGTAGTCAGAAGTTAAATGATTATGTAAATGATTTAATTTTATTAACTGATATTGAAACTAATATTAGTCCCAACATTGGATTGATAGATATAAATCAGGTGATTGATGTAGAAATAGAAAAACAAAAAAATCTAATCGAAGAAAAAGAAATTATTTTAGAGTATACTAAGGATTATTCTCTAACTCTTGAAGGAGACATTGAACTTTTAAGTAAAGCAATTTCAGCGATCCTAAAAAACGCTATTATTTATAATAAACAGAAAGGAAAAGTAATAGTATGCGTAGTAGTGAATAATGAAAATTTACCGCAGAATTTAGAAATAAAAATTTCAGACACTGGAATTGGTATTGCAGAAGAATTCCAAGAGAAAGTTTTTGATAAATTTTTTAGAATAGATTCTTCTTTATTGTATGAAGTCAGCGGAGTAGGCATTGGATTATTTATCGCTAAAAAAATTATAGAATTGCATAATGGAAAAATAAAACTTCAAAGTAAATTAGGACTTGGGACGGAAGTTTCTATCCTCTTACCAATGAGCGAGAGAGATACTAAAGATTTGTAGTAAAAAAACGAACTGCATTATTTTCTGCTTCTTCTTTATGAGTATTCCAAATAAGTTCATGTATATTGCAGGCAGGTATCCATTTTTCTTTGGGTTCTTTTGCAGCGGCAAATAATCTCTCTGCGTGATTGGCATCAACATAATTATCTTTGTCACAGTGGAATATAAAAATTGGACGGGGAGATATATTTGCTATTTTATCTATTGGTCTAACAGTTTCGATTTGCATATTTCCTCTTAGATCGATTAAGTTTTTTACGATAGGTATAAGGGGAAAGTAGGGAATGGAATAATCTCTATTAGCCGCTTCACTCATGACATCTATGGCAGATGCATAACCACTACTAAAAATTCCTACTTTTATTCTATCGTCTTTTTCCATCGCAAGAATGCTAGTAGCCGCTCCCATAGAAAAACCAAAAATCCCAATGGAGTCTAACTTCTTTTCATTTAAAAGAAAGTCTACTGCTGCCTTCACATCTTTGATTTCGTGAAATCCCATACTCGCTTGTGCATTTGCATTTCTTCTCAAACTCAATGCCAAAAGATTGAAGCCAGCTTTATTTAAAGCAGTTGCAAATCTAAGCCCTTCATTTCTTGAGCCGCCATGCCCGTGAACTAATATGATTCCTTTTTTAGAATTAGTTGAAGGTAAATACCAGCTCTCTAGAAAAATTCCATCTGATGTTGAAAATTTTACCGTCTCATAATCTAGTCCGAGTTCTCTCGGAGTATCACAGAAAACATGATGTTCTTTGGTGCAGTTTATTTTGGGATATAGAATCAAGGATGAAAAAAACCATGGAATATAGAATAAAATTAGGAGTACCGCGGTAAGGAATAGTTTGATTGAATTGTTTTTCATAAACATAAACCAAAGTATTTCAAATAACGCATCGGTTGCAAACTTTTTTTGTAAAAATGCTTTAAGTAATTTTAGGATAGGATTTTGAAAGATTAATTTGGCGGAACAAAATTTATTCAGAGCGTTTAGATAGTCTTGATTAAATTTTTACTCTGAAAAAAAGGAAAAAATAGGGATAAACTACAATAAATTAGAAAAAGTTTTGCGTTTAAACCAAGAGGAAAATAATTAGGAAGAGAATGTTGTTTCATTTTTTTACATCTTTAGTTTGTTATTATGATTTTGAAATAAATATCATGAAAGGAGCTATCATTTAATGATATTAGGTGGTTCACAAAATTATAGAGTAGTTGTTTCAGAATACCAAAATTATAATATTATATCTTTTGAAAATAAAGTGGAAATAGACCTGTATAATATTGCTGAGGTTGCACAGATATTTAAGGATGGAAATCGTCGAGGAATTGAGGATTGGGCAATTGATTTAAAACCTATTAAATTTATTGATTCCTCTGGATTTTCTGGAATTATCGCCCAGAGTCTTCATTTGGCTAAGCGCAATAAGATGTTAATACTAATAAGCCCACCAAATACTGTTTTACCCATATTAAATACAATGAACGATACGCGTCTCGTTTTTAGAATTGTTGCCGATAAATCAATGTTGTAAATTCTTATTATGCGGATATTGATTCTACTGATTTTCTTTTTACTGGTATATGACTGTAAACCACAGAATGAGATTTTGTTACCAAAAGCCAAGAACGGAATTTTAGATTTAAGGAACTGGGATTTTAATGAAGAGGCTAATGGAATTATTCCGTTAGATGGAGAATGGGAATTTCACTGGATGCAGCTTCTTGATTCTAAAGATTTTATTAATAATCCTATTTCAAAACCAATTTATGCGAGAATACCTGGTGTTTGGAATCAATACAATCGTACTTCGCAAGAAAATACACAGGCATTAGAAAATAATGTATTTTCCAATTTAGAGGGAAAATACGGATTAGCCAGTGGAATTGGATATGCTACTTATCGCTTAAAAATATTACTTCCACCAAATTCTAAAGATGAGATATTCTCTCTTAGAAGTGAAGAACAACGTACTGCATTTAAAATATTTGTTGATTCTAAATTACTAAAGTCGGTCGGGAAAGTTGGAAAAACTGAACTAGAATCTATTCCTAAATTAATGCCGGCTACTGTTTTATTCATCTCAAAGGGAAATGAGATAGAGCTTATTATGCAGGTTTCGAATTTTCACCATAGAAAAGGCGGAATTTTAAACCGAGTATATCTGGGACGTGTAGAAGAAATACAGTCTTTCACAAATAGCAAAAGGGCAATTGATTTTTCTGTAGCAGGTATTTTACTTATTATTTCACTTTATCATTTTATCTATTGGTTTGTTCGTAAAAAGGATACTCTTTTACTTATATTCACGCTGTTTAGCGCTCTTATTTTACTTAGATCTCTTTTTATTGGAGAGCATCTTTTAGAAGAATTTTTTTCAAACTTGCGTTATGAAACAGCTCAATTCATGAAATTGATTATTATCTATTGGACACCCGCTCTTGGAATACATTTTTTTAATTTACTATTTCCGAATTCATTTTCTCGAAGATCTAATCAAGTCAGTTATTTTATTGCTATCTTATTCACCGGATTCGCAATATTAGCTCCAATTAGAATACTTACATTTACTGGTATTATTTATGTATTTCTAATTCCTATTTTTATTACCTATGTATTTTCGATAATATGGTATTCTCTTTTAAAATGGGAGAGGTATACTATTGTTTCTCTTTTAGGAGTTTCCGTTTTTTTAATTTTTTCTATTAAAGATATACTGATTGAAAATGAACTAAAGGCATTTGTATATTATTCTCCTATTGGAATTATTTCTATCGTTTTTTCACAGGCAATCTCTTTATCTATGCGCTTCTCAAATGCTTTTTCAGAAAAAGAAGAACTTTTGCAAACCCTCGATCAAAAAGTAATAACTAGAACCTCTGAGTTAGAGTTTGAGCGGCAAAAAGCGATTAAGCGAATGAAAGAATTTGAGAAATACAACGAGGCATTGGCGCGACTTACAGAAAGTAAATCGATTGCCTCTGGAAATTTAAGAAAAGCGTTGGAGGAAATTACGGAAATTGCTGCTGATGTTCTAGATGTTGGGCGAGTTTGTATTTGGAAATTTGATCGCAATATTGGTATAATCCTCTCGATGGATTTATTTGAGAAGATAAATAATAAGCATACGGAAGGTTTGCTATTTTATGAAAAAGATTACCCTTCGTATTTTAAACATTTACAGGAAAATAGAATTTTAGTCATTGATGATGTTTATACTAGTTCTATGACTATAGATATTTTTAAGGCGTATTTTGAAACAGCAGATATTCATGCTATTTTAAATGTTTCGATTTGGTATGCAGGAAACTTACGTGGTTTTATTTCATTTGAAAATCGAATTACGAAGAGGAATTGGACAGCAGAAGAAACTAATTTTGCAACGTCTATTGCAAGTCTAGTGTCTAACGCATTTGAATCGTCTGAAAAACATCTAGCTCAAATAAAGGAGGTTTGGGCTAGAGCTGAAATTGAAATATTAAATGAAATTACAGTGAATTTAGTAGAAAGCCCGTCTTTAGATAACGCGCTGATGTTTATTTTTGATCACATGATGAAGATGTATGGACTTGAACTTTTAGTTTTGTATTTCATTGAGGATAATACTAATAAGGCGATTCCTTATAAAGCAAGGGGAAAAAATGTGCCAGAAGAAATTTTTAATTTTGTTAAATCGACAAAGTGGGATATAGCGGAGGATAAGTCTTTTTTAAAAAAAGTAATTAAACGAAATAAAATAAGTACACTATCTAAAGTTAAACTAAAAAAAATTGAATTAGATATTGAGTCTTCTTTTGTATCTAGGTTTGGAGTGAAGTCTGTATTTGCAATGCCAATTATTGTGAGAAGCCAAATTGTTGGAATATTTGTTTCTTATAATTTTAAAAAACGACTCAGTTTTACAAAAAATCAAATAGAATCTATTGCGAGATTCGGAAATCAAATTGCTGGAATCATTCAGAAAGGAAAAATTTTAGAAGAGACAAAAATACAAAAACAAGAAATTGAAAAGTTGGCTGAGTCAAGAAAGAGATTATCTATGATTGGAGAAATGTCTTCCGGGATTGTACATGATATTAAAAATCCAATGTCTACAATTAAAGGTTTTGCTAGTATGGTGATGGATTCGGATTTATCAGTAGAAAAGAGAAATGAATATCTGGATCTAATTAAGCGAGAGATAGATAGACTAAACGATATGACTTTTGAAATTTTGGATTTTAGTAAAGGGAAGGTGCAGTTTAATTTTAGTGTTTGTGAAGCGGAAGAATTTTTAGATGAGGTTTACCATTTTTTGAAAATTGATTTTGAATATGCGGGAATTCTTTTTTATATAGAAAGCAGTTATAAAGGCAAAATGTCTATAGATAAAGATCGTATTCGTAGGGTTATTGTGAACTTAGCGAATAACGCAAGAGAAGCAATGTCTGAGTCCAGGTTGGACTATACATTTAATATACGATTATCTAAAGAGAAGGATCGATTTGTATTTTCTTTATCAGATAATGGACCGGGATTATCTGAATCTATTGAGGGAAAAATTTTCGAAGCGTTTGCAACGGAAGGTAAAGCTCGCGGAACAGGACTTGGACTTTTTATGTCGAAATGGATTATTGAGCAACATGGGGGTAATTTAACATATACCTCTGATAAAAATAAAGGTACCGATTTTTTTATTTCTCTACCAGAGGTAATCCAAGGAATTAATTGATAGAGGCTAGGGATAATTCTAACTAACCTCTTAATTTATATTTATTTCGCTAAGTTCTCTTTTGCAATTGGATGAAAAAATTCTGGTAAACTATTTATTTTTTCTTTGAGAGAGTTTTTTTGAATTCCATTCCATTCAGGATGAGCTGAAGTTAAGGAATCTAGATTTAAAAAAAGTTCTTTTAAAAAATTGGAAACCTTATCTTTCGATAAATCTTTTCTAGCGATTAAAACCGTTTGCACTTGTAATGTATCTACTTTCTCTTTTTGCCAGTTGTAGGTGTTGGCAGGTATGATTGATTTTTGATAAACCTTGTTATCTGCTTTGATTTGATCTAAAACAGAATTTTCAAAACTTAGAAGTTTTATTTTATCACTGGAATTTTCCGGGAGCTCCGATAAAATTTTTACAGGTAAACCGGAAACTACAAATACAGCGTCAATTTCTTTGTTTAATAATTTTGGTAGAGCTTCCTCCGGTCCTAGTTCGAGTGCTTCTATTTCACTAAAATCAATACCTGATAGACGTAGAACGGAAATAGATGTTGCTTTAATTCCAGAAACAGAATGTCCGATTGCGATTTTTTTTCCCTTTAGATCCTGTACTTTTTTAATCGAAGGATTTACCAGTAGATGAATTTCGTCCTGCAAAACAGGGAGTAAAATACTGATGTCTTTAGCGATAGCGGCATTTCCTAATTTGGCGCTGTAATACATATCTACTTGGGTGAGTGCAAATTCTGCTTTTTTATCTAGCAGCAAATTGATATTATCCAGACTACCATTTGAATTAATTACTTTTACTTTAAGTGCGGGAATTTCTTGTAGAGACTTCGCCATTGTGTCGTAAGTCCCACCGGCAAATCCTCCTGCAAATAAATTATCTTCATTTCCCTTGCATTCGAATAAAAAGGAAATGCAAAGTAAAATCATAATTATACTTTTTTTCATATTAAAAATACCTTCTTCTGTGAATTTTCGACCATAGTTCAAATCCGGTGAAAGTTTACAATGAAAACAAACCTTTTATTCCTGACTTGAAATTGTAATAAAATTGTAGTGATTTTGAAGTAATGGTTTTTTCGCCCTGCTCCAAGGTTAGGACATCGATAAAAGATTAACGAAAATGGACTGTGTAAAAGCAATAGATTTAATGAACCACGAAGTGTGCGAAGATCACGAAGGTTAATTTCGCGTCCTTCGTGCTCTTCGCGGTAAAAACTATTTTTTACGGAGTTGCGGGTGACGTTAGTTTCTAGTGATAGAAGCTGGCTCTATATTAGTTACATTAAAAGAATTTGTGATATCGCCAGAAGTTTTTGTTAACTTGATGTATGTATAATAATTATAGCCCTCTGTGAGTTTGTATAATCTATAGTTACCTGCATTATCACTTACTTCAATCCAACCCAATTTCCAAGTTCCACCTTCCTGGTTATCCGTGGAGAGAAATGTAGATGAGCCTTCATACTTATTTGTTGTGGCATTTAATGTTAAACTAACATATTTGGTTTGTCCCATTGTATTATCTAATAATTTTAGAGGACTGTAAATTACAGCATTCACTGTTTTTACGCCAGATGGAGTTGTGTTATTTTGATTTGTAGTTGTGGTAGAAGTTGTGGCTACATTTTGATCTGCTGCGGTTGTTTCTGTGGCTATGTCAGCAACATCAGCTGTGATAGTGAAGGTTTTATCGAAACCGACTTCTGTTTTATCGAGGCTAATTGACTTTAGCTCCGGTGCATAGAAATCAGCCGTTGCTGTTGTGGCTGCATTTATAATTGTAAAACTTTTATTTAAGGTATCTCTGTCTGTCCAAAGCGAATTACCTGCGTTATCCGTAATCCAAATACCACCTAATTTCCATAAACCGTCACCGGCTATACTTCCTTCCGCATAAGAACGAATAGTTGCAGTACCTGAGTAAGTTCCATTTGTTTTTGTGCCTGAGGTTAAATCAAGTCTTATGTATACCGTATTTCCTAAGTAATTACTAGTTGTGTCCCACCAAGAGTAACTTTGGAGTCTAGCATCCATATAAGCAACTCCGCTTGCATTTCCAGTTCCACCGCCATCCGTAGCTGTGACAGTAACAGTAATCGAAACTTCTTGCGGATTAGAACTAGATGTGGAAATATCTATATTAGCCGCAATTGGATCTTGCGTTGCGCCACCAGTGATGACTGATTTTAATACTGGTGTGCCAATGACAGGTGCTTCTGTATCTGGACTAGATCCTGTTACAGTGATACTAGGGGCGATGATTTTACTGTCAATTTTTTGACCACAGCCAGTAAAGAGTAAGTTAGTTGTACTGACTGTTGCATCCAAAATATAATCTCTTTCATTTCCTGCATTATCTCTAGTATGAATAAGTCCAACCTTCCAAGTTCCATTTTCTACAAAATTGGTAAGGGTAATATCGCCTTCGTAAAGTCCCGAAGCGGAATTTAGAGTTAAGGTGGCATAACCAGCGTAACCGCCAGTTCCAGCAATTTTATTTGGGCTATATAACTTTGCAATAGCGTATTTTATACCGCTAGATTTTTTATCTTCTGAAGTCCCTTCGTATCCTTCGACTAGATTTGCTTTGATGGTGACTGTGCCTGTACCACCCGATAAATCGACAGTGTCTGATCCTAACTCTACACTACTAAGCTCTGGTGCTGCTGTGTCGCCTAACGGATTGTAACCACATACAAAAGAAACAGCAGCGTTCATGATTGCATTCGGAGCAGGTATAACAGAAATAATAACCACTTTGACGGTTCCATCTGAATAAGTGATAGTAGCCGTTCCTTCTTTTGTCAAACTTAGTCCTGATGGTCCTTCAATTTTGATCTTAAATGCTTGACTCTTATTATCTAGACCAGTAGCGACTACACTGTATTCACCCACGGAAAGTATAAAGGTAAAATTTCCATTTTCATCTGTTTGAACTGATGTGTCAAAGATAGGTCCTGTGGTTGAATTAGAGTTAGCCGTAGTTGCTCGAACACTAGCTGAAGTAGTAGTTGTGGTTTTTGAAAAGTATACCATTGCATTCGCCATAGGAGTGCCATTGTTTAAATTGGCAGATATTTGAAACTGAGTGGGCGTTGCCAAAAGTATAGCCATTGAATCTTTCATCGCAGAGCTTTTATGTGGGTTGATACAATTTAATAGGGAAGATAAAGTAAGTAGGGTTAATATCTTTTTCATCGGAAAATCCTTTTCGTAATATAGAACAAAGTTAGCACTACAGAATTCAACAAATGATAAAAAGAAAATTTTCATCTAAATTCCCCTTTTATATTGAACGCGAAAAGCAATTACACTTTTCTAATTCAAAAAAATTCGTTTGGTCTATTTGGAGAATTCTGCAAAAATTCACTTAGTTCTAAAGTAAGCCACAACTGCAAAAATGAATTTGTCAAGTAAAAAATGTCTATTATAGTTTTCTGAATATAGAATAAACTTTAAGTTTCCCCCCTCTTAATCTCAAACAAGTTATATACCCTTCGCCAGCTCTAGAGAAAGTAATTTCCATAGGCTATATCAAAATAGAACTTTACATTTTTACTAAACTGAAATCCTCTAGGAGAGAGAAAGGGACGTTTTCTTTCAGAAATTAAGTAGAGAGGATCGGAATAATGATTTTAGAAAAAACGATTATTGGTGCGTTAGTCGGCGGAATCGCAGGACTTATTGGATATTCACTTGCTAATAAGTTAAAATTAAATAAAAATCATTTATCTATAATCACACTCAGTCTTGCTATTTCTACAAGTATGATAGCAAGTAAAATCGCAGACCCCTATTTACAAAAAATGCATTTAAAAGAACAACTCCATCGCGATTTAATCAGCAGGGATAAGATGCCAATTTTTAAAATACTCAAAGAGACTGACCCAGTTGAGTTTGAGAAAGTAATAGACGAAATGTCGGGGGTTGTACTAAAAAATAAAAATGTTTCTGAAGAAGAGTTGGAATTACTTATGTATAGATTCGGAAGTGAAGTAGTTTCCAAATACTACCAGAATGCTTCCTCTGAATCCATACGCGCATATATCGAATCTTTAATACAATTCATGGAGGAGCTATATAATATTTCACCGGCTAATGTTTGTAAGCTCATCTCTCCAGACAGATTCGGAGTTTTAAACCTGGATGATTTAAAAAATATAAAATCTCAATCTAAAATGGTCGAATCTTTACGACC
Source organism: Leptospiraceae bacterium (assembly GCA_017996175.1). Classification (GTDB taxonomy): domain Bacteria; phylum Spirochaetota; class Leptospiria; order Leptospirales; family Leptospiraceae; genus UBA2033. The sequence goes on along the minus strand of JAGOHK010000126.1, from coordinate 691 downwards.
AATCATCTTATCAACTAAGAGAAATGAAGGTAATTGGACGAAAGAGGTTGCCTATATTTTACTCAATTCCAATCGCGAAAAATTCCTGAGTAAAAACTCTCGTATAAAAGAAATTATAAACACTGCTTCTAAAGATTCTTCTGAGAAAGACAAAGAGCTATTGGCCAGAGGAATCATTGATATGTATAAATATTTTTTTAGCTTAAAGCGTGAAGAATCCGATTTGATTTTTCGTGCAATTCTCTCGGGTGAGTAATCTTCCAATTCCGAGCGATAGCGATTGTCGCGGCACGTTCGATACAAAATTTATTGCCAACGGATGCAATAAATTTCACTCAGTGACCAAACTGGTTGGGCATTGGAACAAAAGCGCGGTCGGCGTTTTGTGGAATGCCGTAGAGACGCACGGCTGTGCGTCTTTATGACGATAGAGTCCGCCGAATCGCCCCTCGCAAAAAAAATCACAAATTTCCAAAAAAACTCTCTATCCCTTTTTTTCACCCATGTCGATGAATATTATGAAGAGTCAAGGATGATTCTTCAATATCATTACTCTTAGAAATAAGAGTCGGATTCATGGAGGAAACCGAATGATTATTAACCATAACGTATCTGCGATTAACTCGCACAGAGTATTAAAATTCAACAACGAAGCACTGAACAAAGACGTTGAAAAACTTTCTTCAGGCAT
>JAGOHK010000215.1 GCA_017996175.1 Leptospiraceae bacterium | reverse complement strand
CTTAGGTAAACGAATTTTGCTTTTCTTTCGTCCATTTCTGCTTTGAATTTTTTGCGAAATCCAAGTAGAGAAGACGGCTTTGCAGAAATAATCATCGAGTCAGGAGTGTTGTAGAGACTGATGTTAAGTCTATCTTGTCCAGTGTAACCTAATTCGTTGTTAGCCGCTTCTACGCGAGATTCTAATTCGTCTTTGGAGTAACCAATCACCGCAACCATCGGAGCAGGATTTTTATCTCCTACTTCTGCATTTCCATCTAACACGGATTGTTCTACTGTAAAGAGTGGATATTTTTCCTGTGCTCTATATCCGAGGTAGAATGTAAAAGTTAAAAATTCAGCAAAGGTTGTGTAAAATTCTTTTCCGTCTTTTGCGAGTGCCGCGAGAGCCGCGCCAATAATTCCTTGGCTATGACCGGTTACTCCAGCAATAACCGCAGTGAGTTTATCAACTGGAAATCCTTTTCGTGTCATCAAATGGTAATTAGCCGCTTGAGTGATAAAGATCATTGCAACGGAAACGCTTCCACGGATTTGGTAATCATCAGATGGAGCTGAGTCTTGATTTTCGATCCAGGATTTTAAATCTAATCCTTCTGCGATGAGAATGTCAGACTTCCCAACATCGGATTCAATTTTACTCAAAGTCGCAAATGCTACTTCGAAAAATTCTTTTAACAAAGGCTCTTCTTTGTAAAGCTTGCTGACTTCTTTTAAATAAGGAGAGCCTTGTCCCCCGAATTGTAGGAAAAATTTTTTCCCGTTTGCTGTTGTATCGTTTAGTAATTTAGCTATAGACATTTTTATTTTCCTCTTCCACCACCGCCAGATTTTCGAACTCCGCCGCCCGTAAACCCGCCGCCAGTAAATTTTGTTCCATGGATTTTGCTGTTGGTGACTGGTTTGTCCCAATTCTTATCTTTGCCTTCGTTATGCAATTGCGCGGCATCGACGACTGCGATTTTTTTGTCTTCGATTTCTTTCCCGTTTAATTTTTCGACTGCTTTTTTGCCAGCGTCATCGGGCATATCGACATGACCATAACCAAGAGAGGTTTGGGTTTTTTTATCACGTTTGATTACGACTTCTTCGACGGTGCCGAATTCCGCGAATAATTTTTTCAAAGCCTCTTCGTTTAAAGATTGTGGAAGACTTCCTACAGATATTCTCATAGACTTGTTCCTTTTGTATTTGAATACTAATGAGGATAAAAACCATCCGAGTAATTTGCATAGTCTTTTTTTTCTCTAAAATTTAATAACTAAGGTGAATTCGATTGAGGAATATTTTCGGTGTAATCCCCGAAATTTTCTGTCGGGGATCTGGTAGTCCTTAAGATTGACTTAAAATGAGTAATCTTTTGGTGTTAATTCTCTGTTTTTCAATGGGATATATTCTGCGAACTGTAAACAGAATTCCAGAAAATTCGCATCGAACGATTAACGCTTTTATTCTGCATATTTCTTTACCTGCACAGATTTTCCTTTTTGTTCCAAAGATTTCTTTTTCTAGTGAAATTTTACTACCTGCAGTGATGGCTTGGATAGTATTTCTTTTTACATTTGGAATTTTATTTATCTCAAATAATTTTTTAAACCTTAACTCCAAAATGATCGGCTGTTTATTATTAACCGCAGGTCTTGGAAATACTTCGTTTTTGGGTCTTCCTATGATTGAAGTTTTTTTCGGAAAAGAATTTAGCTCAATTGGAATTCTATGCGACCAACCCGGTACATTTCTAGTTCTATCTCTCTTAGGAATTCCACTCGCCTTACAAAAATCCTCTCTAGACACAAATTACAAAGTACTTTTAAAAAAAATTATCACTTTCCCGCCTTTCATTGCATTTATTACCGCAATTTTACTTTCCAATGTTTCCTTTCCTTCCCAAGCAACTAGTGTATTACAACGATTAGGCGATACACTTGCACCACTGGCTTTATTCAGTGTAGGATTTCAATTTAAACTCGCAGGTATTCAAAAAATAAAAAAAGAATTGTTTCTAGGTCTAATGGTAAAAATGATATTAGCCCCTCTTTTTATTTTATTTGTTTATATGGTTCTTCTAAAAAATACTTCTATGTATTCTAAAATTTCTATCTTTGAAGCAGCCATGCCTCCTATGATTACAGGTGGAATTGTCGCCATTGAAAATGATCTAAATCCTGAACTTGCCTCCGCGATGATTGCAATCGGAGTTTTGGTTTCTGGATTGACTCTTCCAGTTTGGTATTTTGGTCTAAGTCGATTTTGAAAAAAATTAAAGATTACCACCGATAAACACCGAGGACACCGATAAAAGAACGATAGGAAAAAGATGAGGATTTAACCCGCTCGTTACTCGACACGACGGACACTGTCCGGAGATGTAACGCATTTATCTATATTTCTTTCAATTCTAAAGTTTTCAAAATTGAATCCACCAAAATTTTTTTATTAGCTTTAAATTCTTTAAATAGTTTTTCCTGTTTTGGATTTAACTTTGTATCATACTTTGCTTCTACTAAAATTTTATCCTGTGTAAAAAAATCCAATTCAACTTCATCGCTAAGCAAGTAATACAGTTTCTTTTTTTTTCTGAGAAGTAAATATACATAATTTTCAAAATAACTACCCATATCTCTATCTCCATGAAATAAAAATTTGATTCCTAAGTCACAAGAATAGATTTTTTTAGGAGTTAAAATTTTTTCATTTGTTTTGCCCCATCGACTAACTAGGTGAATTAAATAAGTATCTTCAAAGTAGGACAGATAACGTTTCGAAGTGTCTGGCGATATTTTTAAAATATTGGCTATTTTATTGATACTTATTTGTTTGCCGCTTCTCTCCATAAGAAGTAAAAAATAATCTCTCAGAAGATCCCCATTTTTTAACCCATGAAATGCAGTAATATCTTTTTGAATAATATCATCCACGAGACCCATAAGATACTGTCTTTCTGGATATAAAATATTTTCTGGTAAACCGCCAATTTTTATATAATCTTTGAAGTAAGAATCGAGAAGTGCTGAATCTCTTTTTTTTACGGTAATATTTTTAAAATCTAGATACTCAAAAAAATCTAGAGGTTGAATTTCAACGATAGTCGCTCGACCTGTAAGGTATGCTTTTTTGTCTCTGAGTAAGGAACTAGACGAAGAGGTAGCTACTATTTTAGCATTTTCTTTATCAAATAAATTTTTTAATTGAATGTCGTAATCATTTTTATAAGTAACTTCATCAAAAAAAAGGTAAACTTTTTCTTCAGATTTTAATTTCTGGATTTTACGATAGAGTGTGACTATTTCGTGAATCGTGTTATTCTTAAACGCATAATCATCCATACTGATATAGAAAATATTTTTAGGTTTAATTCCCTTTTCCAGAAGATGCTGAATACTCAGTTTCATAAGGCTAGTCTTGCCTACTCTCCGTAGACCGGTCAAAAGCAAGATTCTTTTTTCGGAAAGTAAAGTCTCTATATCCTCAAAGAAATTTTCGCGTCTCCATAAATCAAATTTCGGATTAGTATCTTCCCACCAGGGGTTGTAAAAAAAGAGAGAATTTTCCATAATTACATTATACGATGGTATCGTATAATTAGCAACTTAAATATACGATACCATCGTATATTTAAGTTGAGTTCGGTGTAAATACTAAGCCCGCGTTGCTGGACACAAATCTAACGAACTACAGAAAAAATTAAGAGTTCATTAGGAGAAAATTATTCTTCTTTGTCATCCCCGAAATCTTCTGTCGGGGATCTTTAAATGTAGAGATTCCCGACAAAAGAACTCGGGAATGACTGCTAGATGACTAGTTTGCTTTTTAAAGGAGTATGCACCTTTCGATAAACTCAGGGAAACGAGTATTACCCAGCTATAGATGCAAACCGCGAACTTATACTGTCTTTACTTAAACGTAGG
>JAGOHK010000020.1:39826-54777 GCA_017996175.1 Leptospiraceae bacterium | reverse complement strand
AATGGGAAGAATATTTAAAAATGTCTTCCGTCTCTTCTATAAAATGTTCTAAGTTCATTTTGTATTTTTTGGAAATGGCTAAAAGGTCTGATTTAATTTCTTTTAATTCAAAACTGAGAATAAGTTTCAGCAAAATTTCTTTGATGTCTTTTTTGTTTACCTTTGCATTTAAAAATTCTCGAATGCTTTTTTCTTCTTTCAAATACATAAGTCGCGACAAAGTATTCTTATCCTCAGTAGAAAATTTTAGATATTCTACGATTTGCGAATAAATGGCAGTATTCCCAAGAACAAGAGTAATTTTTTTTTGCAAACCTAACTCAAGACTCAGTTCGCTGATATGAGTTAAAAGCATTTTAAACGTATTGGCATTCGAATGACCAAACACCTCAGCACCGGCTTGGAGAATTTCGCGCCTGTCTGCGTTCTTTTTGAAATTGTCTTTTACGATGCGACCTGTGTAGAAAATCTTTTGATTTCCCTTCTTCACCGAAAACCCAGCCATTCCCTTGACTACTTGGAGAGTCAGGTCAATGCTAGGAGAAATTTCTTTTCCAGTCAAGTCCCTCGATTTTAAAATCCGAGCTTCTTCTTGCGGCGAAACATATTTCAAAAACGAAGAAGTGAAATCAAAACTAGGAGGTGTGACCTCTAGATAGCCTCTTTCTTGAAAGAATTGGTAGACTTTGTCTAAGATTTTTTTTCGTCTTAAACTGTCTTCATGGTCTAGAAAATGAAATCCATCCGGAATCCATTTGACCTCTGAGTTTGTATTGTGTTCGTTTAGCAATCTACTTCTCGTCCTCTTCCAATAAAAATCAAAGTCAAATACTGACAACTCACTTTTAAAGATTACCACAGATGGACACCGAGGACACCGATAAATGCCGATGCTACTTTGGTTTATGATATTCCTATTCGCTTCATTACTTGCGTCTTTTAATCGCATGTTTCCTAACTCCATACCCTATGTAAAATCCATCGTATCTTTTATCGTTCCTTTATCGGTGTCCATCGGTGGTAATCTTTTTAAATTTTCTAGTTGACTTGACTGGATTGCAATTCTCAATTGTAATTTTGAAATATTCAAATTGGCAGAGGATTGTTATGACAGAAAAAGAAGCAAGCGTTGGCAGGTGGCACAAAGAGTTTTTTGAAAATATTCACAATTTTGTTAAATCTGGTCTCACAGAAGACGAAGCGAGACAAATCCTAGAAAAGTTTCTTTATCTATCGAGCACAACCCCGATGCCTCCGGTGATGGATATTTTTAAAAATCCAGAAGCCTTAGAAAAAGTAGGCGTCTATACACAAGGCGAAGAGAAAGCGCGTAACTTCATGATGCAATTTCTTTCTCCAATCATGAAAAACTTTAAAGTAGAAGGATTGGAAAACCTAGAACCTGTTGAACATCTCCTCGGGAAATTTCCAATTACTTTGATTTCCAACCACTTGAGCCATTTGGATGCACCAGGTATTTTTCAATTACTCTATTCATCTGGTCCACTTGGAAAAAAGATTGCGGAGAACATGGTATTTATCGCAGGACGACTTGCATTTGAGCCAGACTTTACAAGGCTTGGACTTTATATGTTTGGAACACTTCTTGTTTGCTCCAAAAAAGATATGTCGGATAATCCTAGTTTGTCGGATCTGATGACTAAGATCAATATGAGAGCATTTCGACATTCGCAAAAATTACAGAACGAAGGCAAAATCATTTCCATCTTTCCAGAAGGAACCCGCTCTAGAGATGGAAGACTTATGCCATTCGTAGACACTGTTTATCACTATGTAGCGAATAAGATTGTTTTACCTATATCTCTCGAAGGAACGGACAAAATTCTACCAACTTCAGGATTCTTATTCACACCGGCTAATGGTAAATTGGTAATCGGCAAACCAGTTATCGTAGGGGACTTACACGGCAAACACAAGTTACCCGTTGAGCTAGAACAAATTAAATTTCCAATGTTTGGAGATAAAAAACAATTCTTAATTGATAACTTAGCTTTACTTGTTGGTTCTAATTTAAGCCGTCACAAACATGGAACGTATCGTAACCTTTATAACGGAGATGCAATTGGGAAACATAAAAACGTCCTCATCCAAGTTCCAAAAAATCCAGAAGAGCATATCGTAGTAATCGGCTCAAGTAATACTTCCATTGCAGCAGCAACCATTCTTTCGAATAAAAACGTAATGGTAACAATTTATCACCCCGATAAAGAGATGTGTAAAAATTACAATGCAGAGCATAAGGATTTAGAGCACTATCCGCTTTACAAACTTCCACCTAATATTGAATTTTCTTCCGATGATGGGGTAATCAAAAAAGCTACTCTTTTTATTCAAGGCACGAACCCATGGGAGTTCGATAAAATTTATCCTGATATTGTTGATAAACTTAGAAAAAACAAAGCCCCGATTGTAAACGTAATCAAAGGTCTTACAAATTCTCCGCGTGGATTAATCCTACGCGACTTAGAAGAAGTTTATGGAATCGAAAGAGACAGATTAGCAGTAGCCAGTGGAGCTAGTTACCCAGAACAAATCATTGAACGAAAAATCTCTGGTTTAGAAATTGCTGCCCGTGATCCATCCATCATCCCAAGACTAGTAAAACTATTTACCACAGGTTATATATTCTCTCGTCAAGCGATCATTCCGACTGACGTTTCAGGAGTCCAGCTCGGTGGAGCGTTAAAGAACATTTACGCGCTTTGTATGGGCTTGGTCGAAGGTTACTTCAAAGAAGTTCTAGGGGGTAATGTGGATAATACGCTATTCCATTTGTCCAATCGTTTCTTCAAGGAAATGGTTTCTATTGGAGTTAAGTTAGGCGGACAAGAGCCAACCTTTAACGGCTTATCGGGATTAACCGACTTTATGCTTGCCTGCTTCGGATCAGATTCTAGAGATAGAAGATATGGCTATGAACTAGTAAGTAGCGGTGCCATGCCAACCAAAATGACCAACGGTTATCATGGTCTAAAAGCAATTCCAAACTTGGTTCAACTCAACCTTGAAAGTTATCCGGTATTAACCAGTGCATACGAAGTAGTGATTGGAAATAAAAATATCAGCGAAGCAATTCAACTTTTAGAGGCTAGACTTTCTAGGGTTTAGATTGTAAGATTCTTTTCAATAAAGAATTTTTCACCGCGAAGGATACGAAATTCACGAAGGATTTTATCAAGAATCTCTTTTTTTCTTCGAGTTCTTCGTGCCCTTAATGGTTAACCTCTCCTTCGTTTTCCTTAACTCGTCAGCATCTCTCGACGAGTTGTAGCAAAATATACTGAGTAGTTATAGTAGATGCCAAAATAAATTACATATTCGCAAATCGAAAATACCGCATTTGCTTCTACCAAACCAGTAAAATTACGGTTGCCGAATCATATTAGTTCATTTCAACAAAATAAAAATCCTCGTTTTTTTTCTAATGACAAAAAAGGAAATAGGTCTAGAATCGCCCGTTATTTATGAGGGCTCAATGAAAGATCTAATCAAAAAACTAAATCCTGGAATTAGGGCGAAACTTTCCTTCTTTACTGCTTTTTTTGTGATAATCATTATTAGCCTTGTTTCTTTCCTCTATTTACAGCAGCAATACGACTCCTTAACAAAAAGTTTTGATCGGGAAATAAGACCTCTTAGACTGTACACCGAAAAAATAGTTTTAGATTTAGAAAATGTATCAAATAATTTTTTACTAGTGGAAGACTTCAGGTACAGGCTAAAAACTAAAACGAAAGAATTAAAACAATATCGACGTAAGACAGTACAAGTAGTAGAAGAGAAAAGCTGGTTCACAAAAAATATTCTAGGTCAGCTAAATATAATCCAACAAGACTTAATTGATACAGAGGATGTAACAAAGATTAGCCTCCAGAATACTTATTACTCGGAATACATTACTTACAAAAAAATTCAAGAGATAGAAGAGAGTATCCGCTCTATCATGCGAGATGAAAAAGGAAATATTATTTCAACTGATCGATTTAGAAAAATTCAATCAATCGCAGAAAAAGCAAATCAATTAATAAAGGAAATTGAAGCCACCGGTAGAGATATTGAAATAAGTCTCTCAGAAAAAAAAGAATCAGAAGAAGATTTAAAAAATCTTTTACAAGTAAAGAAAAACTCCGAAATAGAAACGAAGGTAGAAAACCTCAAAAAAGATTTAGCCGCAAAAGAAATTTTAAAAACCACAACCATAGAAAACTTAAATTCTGAAATACAATCCTTCTATTACAAATTTCAAAAAAATAATATCAATGACCTCGGTTTAAATACAGAATTAATTCGTATTCAAACCTTTAATACAAAAGACAATAAAATAGGATTTGATACAAATATTTTTACAGGAAGTAATGCACTAAATAGTGAGGCTTTTATCAATAACTCGCTCATCCAAAGAGATCGAGAAGAAAGAATCAAAAATTTAGACATAAAAGATCTTGTAGATATGAATTCAGATCCAAAAGAAATTAAAATAGAAGGTAAAGAATATGAAATTTACTTCAGTCCTATTTTGAGAAAACCATCAGTAGTCCTAAGGGCAAAAAAAATTTTACAAGAATCTAGAAAATCAAAAACTATTTGGAAAGAATTTTTACGTGAAGATAATAAAATTTCAATCGAAATAAGAAATATCGCTGATGCACTTCGTAAGAGATTACAAATACTAAGAGATAGAAAACTAGGAAAACCCGGACTTGATAAAGAATTTATAACTCTATACAAAGATTACGATTCCCTAATTAAAAAGAGAAAGGAAACAATTGAAAAAATAAATCTAACTTTGGAATCTAAACCAAAAGACAATAGTCTTAAAGAGTCAAAAGAAGATTGGAGTTTTTCAGAGAATTTAATTACAGTCGATGCATTTCAAAATTTCAGAGAAGCGGCTCTTTACGAATTTGGAATTTTGCGCTTCAAATACAATGCGTATTCTTATCGGGAATTTTTAGAAACCCAGAAAAATAGAGAATTACAAACTGCAAAGTTTAGTACAATTCGCAAATGGATCATGGATGCAAGTTCAGAGACAGACATTCCACGTATTATTTTAGGGAAAGAAACTCTAGATCCACTCGAAGGGGGGATACTATCTAGAAGCCGCTCAGAGATGGAAGAAGAAATGTGGCGAATCGATTCAACTCCCCTCTTCCAGTTAGATGAGAACGAAACAGAAAAAGGACTGGCAAATGAACTTTTTGTTTCTTATATTGCAGGATTTACTAGAACCATTGTAGATAAAAGTGAGGGGCTATTCAAGATTAGACAGGATATTCGAAAAATTCTTTATAACGCGGGGCTTTTGGGTATTTCGGCTATCGGATTTGCATTCGTTTTATCCACTGTAATGGTAAAGAATATAAGACAAATCAGCAAAAATGCGCAACTTGTTGGAAAAGGGAATTTGCAGATTCAGTTTGATGTAAAAAGTAAAGATGAAATCGGAATGCTCAGTAGTACATTAAACCAAATGGTTAACGGGCTCATTGAAAGAGATAAAGTCAAAAATGCACTTGGAAAATTTGTAAATCCCCAGATTGCAGAAATGGTTTTAAAAGAAGAATTAAAACTCGGAGGAGAAAGAAAAAATTGTGCAATATTTTTCTCGGATATACGGGGATTTACCGCTATTTCTGAAAAACTACAACCAGAAGAGGTAGTCGAATTTCTCAATGAATATATGACTGAAATGGTAAGATGTGTAAATGAAACGAATGGTATAGTAGATAAATTTATAGGAGATGCAGTCATGGCAACATGGGGTGCTGCCCTCTCAAAAGGTAACGATGCTGAAAATGCGGTTAACGGGGCTTTACTCATGAGGGAAGCTCTTCTCAAATTCAATATTGGACGGGGATCGGGCGGAAAACCAATTATTCAAATTGGATGTGGGATTAATTATGGACCTGTGATTGCAGGACAAATTGGATCAGAAGAAAGGCTGGAATATACCGTGATTGGAGACGCAGTCAATTTAGCTTCTAGGGTAGAAACATTGAATAAGCCATTCGGAACTGATATTCTGATTACTTCGGATCTCTATCATAAAGTAGAATCCATTTTCCAAGTCGAAAGAATGCAGGCAATCAAAGTAAAAGGAAAAGAAGAACCTCAAATCATCTACGCAGTTCTAGGAAGAAAGGATAATCCCAATTGCCCTCAAAACCTAGAAGAACTGAGAACAAAACTAGGAATCCAATTTGATCCAAATAAATTAGTAAATGTAGAGGCAAAGGAAAAAAAGTTTGAGATGGCTTAAGAACTCAGTTTTTCTTCGAGCCGTGTTAGTATTTTCAGACTTTTTATTTTTTCTTCAAACTCTTTTTCATCAGGTTTCAATTTCAAGAGTCGCTTATAGAACTGTAAGGCTTTTTCGAACCCTTCTGTAGCAATATAATATCTTCCCATCAATTCCAAAAAAGCGATTACTTCTGAAAAATGAAAATTTATTCTTCCGGGAAATGCTCTACTTATAACATCTTCATTGTTAAAAATTTTGAGAACCTCATTTATTCGACCCTTTTTTAATAAATAATTCGCATATATTATTTTACCAAATAAGTAATCTGGAAATATCTTTTTTATTTCTAATACTACTTGCTCTGAGTTTTCCTCCTCACCTAACTGAGTGTAAGCGATATATAGGTAATTGTAAAGAATTGGTTCAAGCGGATATTTTACAATTAAGTCTTTTAATTCTGGTAATGCCTTGCTCGGATTTTTTTGTAATGTCTTGAGCAGATTCTGTAAAAGTTTCTCGGTTCCAGGATACCTGACAGGTTTCGGATCATAATCAATCATGATAGAATCTAGTGCGAAATCTGTAAAATCTTCATCTGACATTTTCTCATACCCTAAATCTTTCTCGGATTGACTCAATGCTTCTTCTTGAATAGTTTCAAAAAATATATCTAGAGGTTCATCTGTGCAATCTACTTCTAAGAGAGCCAAATAGTAATTATACGCTAGGTCAACTTTTTGTATATCTAGATAATAATAGCATATTAATCGCCAAAATAGAAATATATCTTCGTCGTCAATTATATCAAAATTTTTACTTAGCTTTTTTAAGTTGAAAGTATTATTAAACAAAAGGGGAATCTCACCCGCCTTGTCATTCTCCAGAAGTTGAATACCAAGTTGAACTTTCATAAATAAAGAGTTTGGAAATTTTTGTAAAGCATCTGAGACAACTTCCCATTTGCCTTCAATATCCCCGAAAGCACGTTTCGCCAAAAAAAGAAGTTTCCATAAAATCATTTCATCAGGTTGACTCTTGATTCGGTTTGTCAGAATAGGGATGGCTTTTCGCGGTTTTCGTTCAATCATTAAAATCATGTTATCAATGAATGTTTCCATTTCAGAATTCCTATCCGAAGCGTTTTTTGAAAGAAAATCCAATGCAAAATCGAGATCCGGACCTGGATCATCAATTTCTCCGAAAAGTTTGTCTTTTATTTTTTTCATACCAGCAAGCATTCGTATATTTTTTTAAGCGACATAGTAAAGTAAAGAATTTTTTAAGGTAAGATTTTATTGACTAAACATACTAAATACTTATTTTCCTTGGATATATACCTAACGCCAAAAGTAATTACCCCTTCGGATATTATTTGGAATAATGTTTGGCAGAACCGAACGCACTTTTTTGAATCAGAAATGTGTAAATTCTTATGGCGTTCAGTATAGGTATAAATTTATCTTCTGTTTGTCCGAGGAAAATTAGAATTATCCCGAAAACTTATTGCTTTACAATCTTCATTTTTTCTTGGGTTGTAATTTTTTTTATTACTTCATTCAGTTGATTTGTGAAAGCATTTGTTTCACCCTCACTTAATGCGAAGTTATAAGTATCCTTTCTATTGGAATAGCTAAGAATAAAATTCTTCTTCGTTTCCTTTATTTTTGTAATTACCTCTGCACTGAGCTCTGATTCCAGTTTGACAATATCTGTATAATCAGTTGATACTTTTTTTAAATTGTAGTAAGTCCCGTCAAGGTATAGGGACAAACCTACAGGTAAATCAGTATCTAACATGTCTAAATGATAATCTAATAAAAATTTTTTATCACCCGTTGAATTATTGTAAATACCTTTAATCATTAAACTCTTCGCTTTTCCTTTTGTGCAGAAAGGCCAATACCAAGTAAACTCGGTGCAGATAGTTTCTGATTTTACAGTAACTTGGTCTAGATTCGGCTCAGGGATAACTTGCAAACTATTGCAACTAAGTAATAATATTGTAGCTCCAAAAAATAAAATGGGGGAAAAAAGATTTTTGCTCATTATAAAATAAACTCCTAAATTATTTTTTAAATTAAATAACGTAACGAAAAAATCAATTACAAGAATCATGTTTTTATAAAATTAGTAATTATGATTTCATTTCCCAAAGATAAAATAAACGTTCTACTCTTAGAGAACATTCATGAAAATGCTTATAATCTTTTCAAGAATGATGGTTTTTCTGTTAAATTGATGAAAGATGCTTATACGGAAGACGATTTATGCGCGGCAATTAAAGACGTTCACGTCCTAGGAATTCGTAGCAAAACCAATGTCACTGCAAAAGTTTTTGAAAATGCACACAAACTACTAACCCTTGGTTGTTTTTGTATCGGCACAAACCAAGTTGATTTGTCCACTGCTGAAAAAAAAGGAATTCCAGTTTTTAACGCGCCATATAGCAATACTCGAAGCGTTGCCGAGCTTGTAATTGCGGAAATTATTTTTCTTGCCCGTAAAACCGGAGATCAGTCCAGAGATGCTCACTTGGGCAAATGGAATAAAATCGCAACCGGTTGTTTTGAAGTACGCGGAAAAACTTTAGGCATTATCGGGTACGGTCATATTGGATCTCAAGTTTCTATTCTTGCAGAAGCATTCGGGATGAAAGTTATTTTCTATGATATTCAAACCAAACTCCCGCTAGGGAATGCTCAGCCTGCTGATACTTATGAAGAAGTTCTAAAAAATTCTGACTTCATAACCTATCATGTTCCCGAAAGCCCAGATACTGTAAATCTTCTGGGAGCAAAAGAATTTGCCGCGATGAAGAAGGGCTCTTACATATTAAATCTTTCCCGTGGTCGAGTTGTAGACATAGACGCATTAACCGCTGCAATTAAATCCGGTCATATCGCTGGAGCGGGTATTGATGTGTTTCCAGAAGAACCTAAGTCTAACAAAGACCCTTTTGTAAGCCCACTTCAAAATCTGCCTAACGTGATATTAACCCCACATATCGGTGGAAGTACAGAAGAAGCGCAACGTAATATCGGACTTGAAGTTGCAAATAAACTTTTACGTTTTATCAACAACGGCTCAACGTCGTTTGCCGTTAATTTTCCAAACGTAGAATTGCCACTTCTCAAAGACAACTATCGAATTCTAAACGTCCACAAAAACCAACCTGGATTTTTACGTGACATCAATAAAATTGTCTCCGATGTAGGTGCCAACATCAACGCACAATACTTGTCTACGACTGCAGATATTGGGTATTTGATTATGGATTTGAATAAAAACCTAGGCGACCAAGTTAAAGAACAAATAGCCAAAAATCCTCTTACAATTAAAAATAGAATTTTGTATTGAAAAGATATATCCTCCTTGCTGTTTACTTGCCAGGAGGATAATAGGTGTAAGGCGTAGATTATTTGAATAGAATGGATTTTTTTTATCCACTCTATATGTTTGACCTTATCTAGTTAAATCTGTCTTGGGAAAATGCTTTTTTGTTTTGTTGTTATACCCTGACATGATAACTTCGTGCAAAGTCCTGTGAAACCCGTCTGAGTGAAAGGGAAACTCGTAGTAGTAATTTATTTTGGGTAGGAACTGCGTTACTGAGTCCCAACTCCGATAAGATTTCCCATAATCCTAGAAGATCTATTTCTAGTAGATAGGTAAACAACCAACAACGAGATTTCCCAAAAGCAAGAGCCAGTTCTCCAAGTTCTAGCCAATCCGAGTTATTAACACGAAAACTCACTCGCTTCAAATCCAGTCCTTCATCTTGGTATTCAGTCTTAATTTTCCTAGGTGGATGAATCATCCCAGAATGAGTAAGAGTTCGGTACATCCAAAGAAGGTTACGTAGATAAATGACAAGACTATTTCCATGTTCCTTAGTTTTCTTTTTCAAATCCTCAAGCAAGTGAGCGGGAACAAGAAGGGTGGAAATAGTTTTATCTGCAAACCTTTGTTGATCGAAAGGAAACGTTTTTTTATTCTGAAAGGTCACCATACTAGTAATAGGTTGTAAAACTTTCATTTGGTGCGAAAAAATTTCAATTTTTTAGATTGCTACCAAAAATTTTATCAGAGTAGTATAATCTTAAATGGCTAACCAGAATTAGTATTTAAGCGTGGGACTTCAATACAATTTTCGCTACCCTTGCAGTGAAGGAAATTTCTATTTGATTAAGTTTTTCTGGATGTCAGAGAGGTAAAAATCACTCAGTGACGAAAACCCTATAACTTAAAGAAACTCACTTGTTCTTTTAGATTATCGGAAACAGATTCTAGAAACTTGGAATCATCCGAGAGCGCATCCAGTCTTGTAAAATTTGTTAGAGTGACCTTACTAATATCGTTTGCAGTTTCAGAGATGGATGAAATTGCTTTTAAGTGTTCGTCGGTAGATTTAAAAATTTCAGAAGAAATTGCTTTTACATTTTGAATTGTGACTTCTAGAGTAGAGGTTAATTGGCTGTATTGCTCAATGAGTCCCTTAACATCATTTGTTTTTACGTTAATACCTTTTACTCGTTCTAAAATAGCGTCAAACATAGTAGTAAGCTCAGCGAGTCCTTCCATACCTGCTTTCACAAGAGTAGAATTTTTGCGAACAATATCTTTTATGGATTTAGTGCTTCCTGCCGTCTGGTCAGCAAGACGAGATACCTCAGCGGCTACTACAGCGAAACCTTTTCCTTCATTTCCTGCTCTTGCTGCTTCAATAGATGCGTTAAGCGCAAGAAGGTTTGTTTGGTCAGCTATAGTATTGATAATAGAAACCACTTCGGTAATTTGATCGGTTGTGCTATAAATTTCTTGCATTCTTTGATTTAATGTATTTAAAGAATTTTTTCCTTGGTCTAAGTCGTTTGAGATAACAGAGGTATCACGTGTAGTGATTTTTGTTTTATCGCCTAAGTTTTGGACTAAAGTAGATTGTTCTTTTAATTTTGAAAGCATTTGTTCAATTTTATTACTTTGTTCGGATGTCATTACGTTGATACTATTACTTGCATTTACAATTTCAAAAATTTTCTTGGCAATAGTTTCAGAGCCTGCGGTTTGTTTTTCTAAATCATCCCGCATCATTACAACTGCAATTTTCATATTCATCGAAGAGGATTTTACATCTTCTGAAGCAAGGAAAATTCCTTTTACTACGTTATTGAATTTACTTACCAATCCACCAATCGAACGAAATAGATCAGCAAATTCTCCTTTGCCTTTAGCCTCAACTTCTACAGTTAGATCCCCTTTTGCAATTCCACCAGAATAATCAGCTGCCTTTTCTAATGGTTTTATAACACCGCGTGAGAGCCATACGATAATAAATAAAGTGGCACTAAGTCCAAGAATAGAAAGAATAAAGGCAGAGTAAAATAACATTCTCGAATTAAAAATTTGTTTTTCGAGAGTTTCCGTTAGCCGCATCTTTTGACTCTCAAAAAAATTCATTACAGCTTGGGAGTATACTTTTTTGTTATCGCTATATTCCTTTCCTTTTAAAACTCCCTGTGCTTCTTTTAGTTGGTTATTTGCCCCAAATGTAAACATTTTCGTTTCTAAATCTATGAGGGTTTTGTTTGCATCAGAAACATTTTCAAAAATCTTTTTCTCATCTACACCGGCATTTTTCATACTGTATTCTAGCTCTTTGTCCAAGCTAGTTACATGTTTGTCGTATTGTTCTTTAAAATTTGCTTCACCGGAATACGAAAAAAACACTGCACTATCAGTGATTTTTGTATCCTCTAGTAGAATTGACCAGGCACTATTAAAAAGAGGGATTTCAGAGTTTAAAATCCTTTCCGAATTTTGATAAGATTTATAACTTATGACAATAGTCACAATCGAAAAAAAGAAATTTAAGAATGCTACAAAAAAAGACGCAGGAAGGATTAGGTTTTTGATTTTCATATTCTACCACTAAAAGTTATCTATTATTAGAATCGGTCAATTTTCAGCATATATTGTCAAATAAAGTTCTTTTTATTTAGGAAAAGATTGTAGTTAAGATTACCACCGATAAACACCGAGAGCACCGATAACGGAACGATGTCAATTTGATTTATTATATTCTTCTCGGTTTCATAAAGAGCGTTATTTATTGCCATATTATTCAATTCAAAACCAAAATAAAAACCATCGTATCTTTTATCGTTCTTTTTATCGGTGTCCATCGGTGGTGAGAAAAGCCCTTCTGCCTATTTCTAAAACTGCGTTTAGTATATAAAAAATAAAAAAATGTTTTTTATATACTTGGTTATGCAAATGCTGACAGAGAATACAATTTGAGGAAAATATTGTCATGAAAGTTTGTGTAATTGGAAGTGGATATGTAGGACTAGTTGCGGGTGCTTGTTTCGCTGAATACGGAAATGATATCATCTGCGTAGATATTGATGAAAAAAAGATAAACAATCTCAAAAATGGAATTATTCCTATCTACGAACCGGGATTATCCGAGATGGTTTCCCATAATGTAAGAAGAAAACGCTTGGAATTTACAACTTCTCTGAAAGAAGGTGTCGAAAAATCAGATATTATCTTTATTGCTGTAGGAACTCCAACTGGTGCAGAAGGGGAAGCAGATCTCTCTATGGTACTTTCAGTTGCAAAGGAAATCGGCAAAACAATGAACGGTTACAAAATCATCGTAGATAAATCGACTGTCCCCGTTGGCACGGCAGAAAAAGTGCGCGCTGCAGTTTCAGCTGAAACTACTCATCCTTTCGATGTTGTCTCCAATCCTGAATTTTTGAAAGAAGGTGTTGCCCTTGAAGACTTCATGCGACCAGAGCGCGTAGTGATTGGTGCTGACTCAGAACAAGCCGGAACTACAATGAAAGAACTTTACGCTCCCTTTGTATTAAACGGAAATCCAATTTTACTCATGGGCACTAAGTCTGCGGAAATTACAAAGTATGCGTGTAATGCTTTCTTAGCTACCAAGATTTCTTTCGCTAACGAAATTGCAAATCTATGTGATAAGGTGGGGGCTAATTACGATGATGTGCGCTATGGAATGGGAACCGACTCTCGCATCGGTAAAAAATTCCTTTATGCCGGAATTGGATACGGTGGTTCTTGTTTTCCGAAAGACGTGCGTGCTTTAATTAAAACTGCAAAGGATGTTGGCTCCCCAATTCGAATTATTGAAATGGTAGAGGAAGTAAATGAAAAACAAAAAGTCAAACTTCTTGCCAAAATAGAAGCGCATTACGAAGGAGAATCTCTAAAAGGAAAAACCTTCGCCGTATGGGGATTAGCCTTCAAACCGGACACAGACGATATGCGCGAAGCCCCATCTATTCCAATTCTTTCCGAATTATACAGATTAGGCGTAAACCTACAAGTATACGATCCAGAAGCAGAAGAAACTTCTAAATATTATTTTGACGGCAAAGTAAAATATGCCTCTGGAGCTTATGACGCACTCGATGGAGCAGAGGCACTTTTACTTCTGACAGAGTGGAGAGAGTTTAGAGAGCCCGATTTTAACCGCGTAAAAAAACTTCTTACCAAACAAGTAATCTTCGATGGAAGAAATTTATACAAAAAACCCCAAATGAAACGTTTAGGATTTACCCATTATGGAATTGGTATGGCTTAAATTTTTCTAAATGAAATATAGTTGCATTTAGAATTAGTAGTAAAATACTGGTTCTAAGTGTATGATTTTTCAAAAAAATAAAACCTTTTTACTCAGTAATACTCTCAAGTTATTTCTGCTTTATTTTTTATTGCAGACTTCTTTTGGAACATTACATAAACATACAGAGATTAATCTACATTTTCACGCAGAAAATATAATTACAAAAGATCATACCATTTCAGCAGAGGAAGATTGTGCAGTTTGTCCTGCGATTTTTGCTGCGAGTCTTTACCTTATTGGTAAAGGTTATTTATTTCTCAAAAGTAAAATATCTACTTTTGAGGCAATTTCTTATTTGCCCCTTTTTCTATTTCCAGAGTTAACAGGTGTAAACCTCGGACGTTCTCCGCCCTCCTTTTCCTAAATTTCAATTTCCAAATTAAACCCAATCTACTCCCAAGAGGAGTACTGATTCTAATAAGATCTGACCTTACCTAAAAAAGAAATTCAGGAGGAAAATATGTCAAATAGCAAATCTAGTATTTTTATAACTTTAATCGCGTTTGTTTTTATTTCTTGTGAGGAAAAGAAAAAAGACAATACTGCAGCTTCTGCGGTGGAATATTTATTGAGACCTTCTGTGGTCTGTGCATCGAGTAGTACCACAACTATTTCCAATTCAGAGTTAGGTACAACTCCCGCTATGGCAACGCAGTACAATATTAGTGGATGTGATTCCAATTCCCTTTTTTCACTTGGTTTTAGCAGCCAAAATATCACAACCGGCATAACAGGAACTTCTGCCGAAAGTAAAATTGCGGCTAATGGAGATTTATTTTCTTCAAATGATGTGAATATAGAAGTAACATTTAGCCTGAACAATGCAAGCGGATACCTAGAAGTAATCGGTCAAGGATCTGGTTCTGCCGCAACCATTGACGGACCTGCCATCAGAATTAATCCAGCTACCATACAAGCACGCGGAACAGCGGGAAGCGGTGGCACACTCTTAGATTTAACAAACCAATCAACAAGTGTTGGTCAAACATTTACTTATTGTTTGGAGTTTCACAATGAAACTTCGGATCT
>JAGOHK010000020.1:0-39726 GCA_017996175.1 Leptospiraceae bacterium | reverse complement strand
CAGCTACCATACAAGCACGCGGAACAGCGGGAAGCGGTGGCACACTCTTAGATTTAACAAACCAATCAACAAGTGTTGGTCAAACATTTACTTATTGTTTGGAGTTTCACAATGAAACTTCGGATCTTCATGCAATCTTCTGGTCTAGCGCCTGCACGTCAGTATCCGCAATAGAAAGAGGCGCTTACACAAAAGAAGTTGAAGTAACCTCCACATTCCCTGGAAAACGAATCGGTTTTATTCTAAACAATGTTACCTTAAAAAGCTTTACAGTTCGAACTAAAATCGGAACTGCGGTTAACTTACTGGAGCCCTAATAATCCTATGAATAAAATCTTTATTAATCCCCCTATAGAACTTAAACTACGAAGGTCAGAATTTCCCATGAAATTTCCAGTTTTTCTTCGTGTTCTTCCTGACAAAAAAAAACTTTTTACACAGTCTGTTTTCAATTCACTAGTAGTATTTTTTCTAATGATTACACTAACTGAAACACGTGCACAAGATAATATTGCATTAGCCCCTTCTCACAAAGAAAAAGTAGAAGAATTATTTGAACACGATCTGGAAAAACATGGAAATAAAAATCGTCTCCCCATGTTTACAATTCCTTTGAATAAATTTACAAGCGATAAAAAACAACAAGCAGAAAACGCGACTAAGGAAGAAGAGCGATATAAAAAACTTCTAGATAGAATTATTAAACTAGAAACCCAACTCGCCGAAAAAGAAAACACTAAATCAGAGAAAGTAAATAACAAACCACCCGAAGATTGGGAGGAACAACTAGATAAAGACCTAGACTCTCAAAAGAAACGGAGTGACAAACAAAAAGTTACCGCAAGCCCAGAAGCGGATAACAAGGGTAACTCAGAAGATTGGGAAGAACAATTAGAGAGAGAATTGAAACAACAAAAAGTCCTTTCTCAAAAATCACAAAATTCCCGAAATACAAATTCACCCGCAGTCCAAACTCCTCAAACATCCAACCAAAACTCACAAAATCTAATGATGGATATAAACGCAGCAGTCGATATTGTGGGACAATGGGATAAGAACAAGAAGAGCACAACAACGAATAGCCTCGATGTTCGAGAAGCAGAATTCGGATTTAACGCAGCAGTAGACCAGGTAATGAGAGGAACTCTTTTAGTTGCCGCACATAACGAAGATGGAAAATCATTCTTTGAAATTCATGAGGCTAAAGCGCAGTTTCCGTTCTTAATCAAAAATATATCAGCCTCAGTCGGTCAAATGTTTTTAGACCAAGGCAGATTAAACCGTATTCATCGCCACGACCGACCCTTTACAGAGTCACCCATTGTCCACAGGAAACTTATGGCAGAAGAATCAACTAAAGACACCGGAGCAGAGGTTAATATTCTGTTTCCTTGGAAGACAATAAACCAGGAACTAGTTGTTGGTGCAACAAACGGTAGAGTCTGGGGTCACTCTCATTCTGACGGTCCTAGAAAAAATAACCCTATGGTCTATGCTCATTTAAAAAACTTTTACTACTTCGGGAATAATTGGGGAACTCAATTCGGAATTACTGGAATACGTTATGAACCAGACCAAAATACGCGAACCGTTCGAAATCAGTATGGAGCGGATATTGTTGTTAAATGGAATCGTTCGTTCCTCAAATCATTTCAATTTATGGCGGAGGTTTGGTTACGGGAAACGGAATTTCCGTACGAGCGGCTAAAGAATAATAAACCCGAAACGGATAGGCAGATTGGTTACTATGCATTTGCCGATTACCAATTCGATCAACAATGGTTTGTAGGATTTAGATATGATTATTTTTCGGTTACAAGCTTACGAGATAAATATGGTTACAGGGCGCGTAATGCGGAAATAGCATATACTCCTCAAATTACTTATAAACCTTCCGAGTTCTCTTATATTCGTGCTTCTTTAGAAAGAAGGTATACGAAAGATTTTACAATTGACTCTAGTAAAATTGACTTTAGACCTTTAGAGGATCAATTAAAGGACTATTCAGAGAATGGAAGAGTAGACAAAGCCTCTCCTACGGTTGTTAGTTATCAATTTTATATTCAGTGCGTATTTATTCTGGGAAGTCACCCGCCACATGTCTATTAGAGAAAAAGTTATGGCAATTATTCTAGTTTTAAAAAAAGTAAAAATTAAACAAAAGGAATCAGTACAATGATAAAAAAAAATATTTTCTTAGCTATAATTTACTCCTTATTAGCCGCTACTAATTTATTTTCAGAAGTAAATATAATCACAACAGTGACCGATTTGCGTTATATTTCAGAACAAATAGGAAAAGATAAAATTAAAGTAGAATCCATGATTCGTGGATTTGATGATCCCCATTTCGTAATGACTCGTCCTGATTTTCTAGTGAAACTGAGTGAAGCCGATATATTCTGCCAAGTTGGATTAGATTTAGAAATTGCCTGGGCGCCCCTACTACTCCAACAATCTAGAAATATAAAAATTCAGAAAGGACAAAATGGATTTTGCGATGCGTCAGTCGGAATTAATATTCTAGGAAAACCAACTGTTCAAGTAGACAGGTCGATGGGGGATATGCATATTTTGGGAAACCCTCATTATATTTTAGATCCAGTCAATGCAATTCAAGTGGCTAATAACATTATGACGACACTCCAAAGAGTTGATCCTGAGAATAACGACTTCTACCAAAAAAATTATGAAGAGTTTAGAGAGAGATTGGTGAAATTTACCAAAGAAGAAATGAAGTCCTTCCAACCTTACTTTGGCTCTAAAGTAGCTGTATTTCATGACGAATTTATGTATTTAGCAAACCGATTTAAGTTTAATGCCAATTTAACTCTAGAAGAAAGACCAGGAATTCCTCCTTCCAGTCGATACTTAGAACAAGTCATTAAAAATATGAAAGCAAATAATATTAAAGTTATTCTTTTATCACCAGTGAATAATCCACAGTTTGCGGAGTATGTAGCAAGTAAAGTTCCTGATAGTATAGTACTGATTATCCCCACTTCTGTAGGTGCAATACCAGAAGCTAAAACCTACGAAAACACAATCCAACTAGGTTTAAAAAAAATTAAGGATGCTCTGGATAAAACCAAAACTGCGGGCGGAAAAAAATAGCTAATTGATGTTACACAAAAAAGGCAAAATTATGAAATTTAAAACTAAATTACGAATATTAGAGAACACTAATGAATTCAATTGCATTTGAAACTAAAAATCTTTGTATCGGATTTGATCCACGTTACCCGATTTTAAATGAAATTAATCTCACTCTGAATCGGGGAGATTTTGCCTGTTTACTCGGCTCTAATGGTAGCGGCAAAAGTACATTTGTCCGAACAATATCTGGAATCATTCCTAAATGCTGTGGCGATTTTAAGTTAGGAGAGGGAATTAAAATATCCATGGTTCCCCAATTCAAAAAAATGCAATTCCAATATCCACTAACGGTAAAAGAAGTAATATTTCTCTCGGAGAAATTTACAATATTTCCCAAAACTAAACTTTCGGAAGAAGAAAATTATCTTATAGAAAAAATGGGATTAACGCCTATTCTCAATTTGCTGGTAAGAGAATGCAGTGGTGGGCAATTACAAAAATTACTCATTGCAAGGTCTCTTATTTCAGAAGCAAACTTAATTTTCTTAGATGAGCCACTCGACGCACTCGATGCAGATTCCAAAACTATCGTCACTAAAATTTTAAAAACCCAGATCAAAGAAAAAAACAAAACTATTTTCATCATCACCCATCATATAGAAAAACACTGGCTCTCTGAGTTTAATCGAAAATTTACCGTTCATGGAACACATATTAAGGACATTAGCAAATGAGTGAAATACTAACCACATTTCAATTTTTTTTACCTCAAGTTATACTTGGAACTGTACTCGGTGGACTAATTAGCTGCTTGGGCGTAATCATTGTTTTGCGCAGGATGGCATTTTTTGGAGTAACACTTTCTCAGGTGGTATCCTCGTCCGTGGCAGTATCTCTTTTTTTAGGAATCCAGGGAGATATTTTTGTATTACTTCTCTCCTGCGTATTTTTAATTCCTCTCATCATGCTTTATAAAACAAATGATTCTTCCGGCGATACAATCCTTGGAATAGTTTTCGTAAGTTTCACTGCATTCTCCCAGTTGCTTCTTAACTTAGGTGGCAATGTAAAAAATCATTTGATGGCAGCTTACTTTGGAGATATTCTAACATCACAAGTAAAACTCAACTCCACTTTGATTATCTTACTTGTGGTGTGCATACTTCTATTTATCCTCTTCTATAAGCGAATTCTTTTTTTATCATTTGATGAAAATGAATTTATCGTTCGAAAACTATCTCCGAAGCTAACAGAGATTAGCTTTTATTTTATTATGACCATCGCAATTTCTATTAGTGTAAACCTACTCGGCTCTTTTTACAGCATTGCTCACCTACTAATCCCTGTTTACACTGCATTATTTTTTGCGAGAAGTATGCGATTTTTATTTCTATTTTCTATTTTATTTAGCGTCATATCAACCCTTGTCGGTTTTGCAATTTCCTTAAAACCATTTTCTTACGGACACGAAATTATTTATCTACCCACTTCCAGTGCGATAGTAGTATTAATGAGTCTCATCGGATTTGGAGTTTTACTTTATAAGAAAATACGATAGTAGATTTGTTTCATCCCTTAGGCAACTTGTGATTTCAATAAAATTAACGTGAATTTGATGTAAGTAAATTAATGTCAATTTTATTCTTGACTAAGTATTATATTGGCAAAATGCTTCGTTTCTAAATCTATGAGCCAAACAGTTTCCTATTTTTTACTTTTCATTTTTTCATTTTTATTCCCGATCTCTTCTTTATTCTCATTGGAACGAATAGACTTGGTAAAAACATGTGATACATCTGGAAAATGTATACAAAATTCATGGAAAATTCTAGATACTTTCCAAGAGGAATTTTTAACGAGTGAGTCTCTACCGGAAAGTTTTAAGTCGATTGAAAAATTCCCAATCATTATAAAAAGTATTTTCCCAGAAACAAAAAGTATGGATTTTACTATATTCACTGAATTCACAGTTCCACCTGATTATTTAAAGGAAAATATCACAACAGGAATATACTTGGATGCGATAGGCGACGTGTATTCAATTTATCTAAATGGGAAATTGATTGGAAAAGAAGGGAAAGTAGAAAATGGAAAAGTAATTTATAGCCGTTACGGTAATCATTTAAAGTATCCGCTCAACTTTTCCTACTTCAAAGAAGGAAAAAATATTCTCGTTTTGCATATACAGGGAAACCCCAAGTTTAATCTAACAGGACTTTTTCGGGCTAATGGATATTATCTAGATGAATATGAAAAAATTTCTATAGAAAGTAGGGATAGAGTTGGGCTAATACTTATTTTCCTCTATTTATTCTTTGGTGCCTACCATATTTTTCTCTACCTCAAAAGAAAACATGAAACTTACAACTTAGCTTTTGCGATTCTTTCTTTAAGTGCATTTATCTATTTAATCGGGCGTTCCGGCTTATTTTTTGAATATGGATTAGACTCGACAATAGGTTATAGAATAGAACTAATGTCCGTTTATTTTATAGCACCTTCTCTTGGAATTTTTTTAGAACTTTTATTCTTTGAAAAAATGGGAAAATTCTACAAATTCTATTCAATTTATTCTGCGGTCTTATTTGTATTAACTCCTTTTATTCCACAAGATCAAATCATCATTATCCTCAGAGCATGGCAGGTAAGCGCACTTATCTCCATGGTAGTTCTAATTTATATATTCATAATTGCAATTAAACGAAAATCGGATTCAGCCAAACGATTATTTTTAGGATTCATCGTGTTACTAGTATGCACTTTGTTTGATGTATTAGATTCCATTTTTTTCAAAACAGGACTTGTAGTTACTAGATTAGGATTTTTCTCTTTTTTAGTTGGGATTGTAGGGATTTTAGCAAATCGGTTTTTGAATTTACACGAAACAGTGGAGAATCTCAATAAGACGCTAGAAGAAAAGGTCGAAAAACGCACACAGGAATTGCAAGAAACTCTAAGAGAAATAAAACTTTTAAAAGAACAACAAGACGGAGATTATTTCCTCACCACTCTTATCATTAACCCACTTGCATCAAATAGTGCAAAAGATGAAAAATTAGATTTAAAAATTCTAATCCACCAAAAGAAAAAATTCGAATTCAACAGCAAAGTTCACGAAATCGGTGGAGATATTTGTATTTCCGAAACCATTTATTTGAAAGGTAGAAAGTTTACCGCATTTGTAAACGGAGATGCAATGGGTAAATCCATCCAGGGAGCAGGTGGAGCACTAGTGTTAGGCGTTGTATTCAAATCAATTCTTTCAAGGGCAAAATTATTTTCCGCCAAAGAAACTGTATTTCCAGAACGTTGGTTGAAACTTGCATTCCAAGAATTACAAAGTATATTCGAGTCCTTTGATGGATCAATGATGATCTCGGTTGTAATGGGGCTAATAGATAACGAAAGAGGTTTTATTTACTACATCAACGCAGAACACCCATTTAGCGTTCTCTATCGGGACAACAAAGCTTCCTTCATCGAGCAAGAACTGAATCTTCGAAAAATTGGAATGATGACTTTAGAACATTCAGGAGATTTTCAAGTAAATACATTTAAATTAGAAGATGGAGATATAATTATTTTAGGATCGGACGGACGTGATGATATAAAAATAGGAATCGATGAAAAAGGCTACCGTATAATCAACGAAGACCACAAACTTTTTCTACAAACAGTAGAAGAAGCAGAAGCGGATTTAGAAAAAATTTTTGCTCTAACAGAAGAAAAAGGAGAACTAATAGACGATTACAGCCTACTTCGAATAGAATATAATAATTCAGAGCCTAGTTTTGCCCAACTGGAAAGTATGGCAAGCCAAGATGCGCTAGACTTTTTCGAGTCAGGAAATTTTCCAAAAGCAGAAAAATTAATCGAAGATATAATCCAATCTGGTAAAGCAAATAAAACCATTTTAAAACTTCGTATTCTAGTCTGCATTAAAAAAGCACAACATAACGCAGCAGCTAGATATTCTTCCGAATACCTAGATTTATTTCCTGAAGAGACTCCTTTTTTCTTCCAAGCGGCTAATAGTTATTACCTTTCTGGAAACTTAGAATCTGCTGCTGATTATTCAGAACGCCTAAAACTTCGTGAACCTAAGAACCTCGAAAATTTAATTCTGCTTACCCAAATTTATTTCGACCTAAAATTGTTTAACCGCGCTAAAAAAACCTTGGACAATGCGATGTTACTTGATTCTAAGAATCCTAAGTTGTTGGAGTTACGGAAAAAATTGAACAGCATCTAGTTGAATCGGCTACGGAATAACCCTATCAGTTTGAGCAGGGTCTCGAATTATTGAACAAAAAAATTCTCAATATCCGAATCAGAATAATCACAGAAATCAAATCCATCATAGTTCAGACCATCTCTCCTTAAAACAACGCATAAACTCCTCCTCTTTCTCGCGGCTAACGTCATAACCAAGGGAATGAAGAGAAACCATATTAGCCGCATCTTGCCCACAGGGGTTAATGGTGCGAAATACGCAGAGATCATTTCGAAGATTAAGAGCAACACCATAACTAGTGAAATAGGATTTGAAATAAACGCCCATGGAGAGAAGTTTTTTATCGGGGTTAGACGCTAGATAGAGTCCGGGTTTATCTTTATGAGAGATAACAGAAAGTCCCCAGACTTCTTCAATAGAATGAATCAAACAATCGGTGAGAAAGGAAAGATAATCTCCGATTGTAAGATTTCTTTTTTTTAAGTCGATATGGGGATAAATCACAAGTTGCCCGATTTCGTGGGCAGTCAGGTCTCCGCCCCGTTCTACCTGCAAAAACTCGATTCCTTTTTCTAATAAATATTCTTTACTCACGAGTAGATTTTGAATATTGTAGTTGCTCCCTGCCGTTATTGTAGATGTATGCTCTAAGAAGATTACGATTTCCTTTCTATTTTTGCGTAAGGATGTTTGAAGTCTTAAATACCGATTATAAGGAACAGAGTAAATTTTTTTTGTGAATTTCATAAACACTCTTTTTAGCTATGGACAAATTATTTAGTGCAGTCTATTACATCATTCAGAATTTTCCGGGGAAATTGGATAGGAAAAATTTATCCAAACTTCTTTACTACTGCGATGGTGTCTATTTCCAAAGACATACGGAGATGATCACCAAGGAAAAATACATTCGCCTAGAAGACAGCCCAGAATTAATTAATCTGAACCTTGCTATTATTCATCTAATTGGAAACGGAATTATCACGGTTGAGCCGGATATTACTGCGATTTCAGAGAGAATTGACAAATTTTACCTCAAAACAATCTCGGGTATGAATATGAGCCTCGAAAAAGAGGAAATTCGTATTATCAATAAAGTCCTAAAAGCATTTAAATCGGGTGTGCAAGACGAAGACAAGAACTATCCAAATCTCTACGAAAACTACGTAATTACCCCAATTTATGGCGAAATTTTATTTTCCGAGAAAACAATTAACACAAAAATTCATATTTTTAAGAAAAAAAGCCTTTTATCGTTGTCTGGAAAAATATTTAGGGTATTATTCGAAACATAATGCTAATTACAATTTTAAAAAGCAAAATTCACAGGGCGACGATTACTGATGCCAACCTAAACTATATAGGAAGTCTCACAGTAGACCTTGATTTAATGGACGCAGCCGGTATGATTGAATACCAGCAAGTAGCTGTTGTCAATATCAACAACGGAGCTAGGCTCGAAACGTATTTAATCAAAGGGAAACGTGGTTCTGGAGAAATCTGCCTAAATGGTGCTGCTGCTCGACTTGGTGAACCAGGTGACAAAATCATCATAATGACATACTGTATGGTAGAGGAAAAAGAGGTTCCTGCAAATTACGACCCGAAAGTCGTTCACGTAGACGGAAAAAACCATATCATTCAACCTTAAAACTTTCTTTTTTTGATTTGAATATTTCCCTTTACATCTAATTATATTGTTTAAAAAATACGATAATAATTAATATTACACCAACGGATGACTCAATCTATGAATAAACTATTTAAGCTTTCTTTATTTCTAACCATTTCTCTGACTCTGACTTTACTTGCACAGGAGACTCCTAAAGGAAATGTGCAGCCTCCGGCTAAAGAACCAGCAAAGTCTGAAGCAAAAAAAGAAGATACTGTTGCAATGCTCAAAAACTATACTCCCATTGCGCAACTCGATCCATCTTTTACTGTGACTGAAATTTCTTATTTAAGAAGAGCAGCGCATAACGGAAAGGGAGATGTTCTTGATGTTCAAGTAAACCTAGAGAACAAGGATACGACTACAAGAGATTATTCTATCTATGTATTTGCTTATCATGAATCCAAAATTCCTGTCATTAATAAACTTGCTCCTCCTCCAGTCTGGAGAGAAAATGATCCAAATAAAGATAATAGAACTATCGACTTTTCAGTTCTTTGTCCTGAAAAAGTATCTCCAAAGGATGTATGGGGTGAGGCTGGTCTAAAAGCCAAGGAAGAAAAATCAGAAAAAGAAAAGTTAAAAGGTTATACTTTTGTTGTAGGGGAACCAAGTTTGAATGAATACATGCTTTACCTCACCACCAAACCTGATAAAGCACTCAAAATTAAACTCTACTCAGAAAACGTTCCTAAAGAAAAACAAACAGAAACTAATTTCAAAAATGACGAAGCAGAATTAAAAAGAGATATGAACAACAAAGCAGTAGACACACATACTTACACTGTATTTAATTCCAAATACAAAACTACTGTGACTACTCACCATTACACTGAATTTAGAAATACGTTCTTCTTCTTTAACAAAGTTGCTGTTTTGATTTTCGATAAGGATAGTAAATTAGTCTACAGAAGCATCCAAGACATCGGCAAAAAAAGAGAACATTTATAAAATTTTCTTCTCTCTGTCACCCCCGAAATTTTCTGTCGGGGGTCTCAAGTAATATAAAATCCTGCTTAGAACTACAGATTCACGAAATCGCTTGGCGGTAGTGTGAGCGAAGCGAAGGGTGGAATTTTGGGAATGACAAATTCAAAATCCCTATACAGAATTTATACTATTTAGCTTAGGTCTTAATCTAGATTTATGTTCGGGTAATTCCCCTTTTCTTAATTTTCGCTGTTCTTCTACTGGCAAGCGGTTAATCTCCATACACTCCTTCGTGCAGCAATTCTCATATTCGGCAGCACAGGATTCGCATTGAATAAAGAGTAAATGACAAGCATCGTTTGCGCAATTTACATGACGATCAGAAACTCTACCACATTGGTGGCATTTACTGATTATCTCCTCACTGATTCTTTCTCCTAACCTGTCATCAAATACGAAATTTTTTCCTTTGAACTTAGATTCAAGTCCTAGTGACTTTACTTCCCGCGCATAAGAGATAATACCTCCCAAAAGCTGATTTACGTCTAAAAATCCTTTGTGTTTTAAATACGCACTTGCTTTTTCACAGCGAATTCCACCCGTGCAATAGAGTAATATTTTTTTGTCCTTCTTATCTTGCAGTAAATCTACAATCATGGGAAGTTCTTCTTTAAATGTGTCTGCATCTGGTAGTATCGCATTTTCGAAATGTCCTACTTCGCTTTCATAGTGGTTTCTTACATCTACCACAATTGCTTCAGGGTCGCTTAATGCTTCATTGAACTCGGCGGCTGATAGGTGTTTACCAACATTCGATGCATCAAAACTAGAATCATCCAGTCCATCTGCTACTATTTTGTGTCGAACTTTGATTGTGAGTTTGTAAAATGATTTGCCATTATCCTCAATTGCAATTTTTAAAGGCATATCTTTTAGATAGTCTGTAGATTCCAACTGAAATTTGAAAGCTTCAAAATTGAACTCAGGCACACTTAACTGCGCATTCACTCCCTCTGTTGCCAAATAAATTCTACCGAATACACCTAATTTGCCCCACTCCTTTAAAAGTTCTAATCTAAAACTCTCCGGATTTTCAATGTAAATATACCTATAAAAGGATAAAGTAATTCGATTGAATTTTTCTTCGTACAATCTCCTTTTTAATTCTTCCTTACTAACTATTTCCTGCTTCATAAAATCACCTTTCTACTATTTTCTAAGACTTTCTCTCCTTAGAACCTTTAAATAAACCGAGATAAATAAGTCCTAAACTAGGAACTGAAATACATAATAAAATAAATAAATATCCAAGTAACTTTTTATTCAAATACGCTTTGTAATCCTCAATCGTTCCGGTGCAAAGTGTATGTCCAGTTTGAATTTTCATTGGGTTTAAGTTAATTACACGACCAACTGCTGAAATACTAGTATTAGACAAAATACCGAGTAACCTACTTTGTTTGGGTGTAAGATCAGAAATTTTTACCCCATCTCCACAAGGCAAATAGTCATTTGCCACAATGGTTTCAACTTCTACCATTTCGCCAAGTTTTACTTGTATAGGTTGCAAATAAAATTCGCTTTTTACCCATTCCGATCGTTTTCCATTTTGCCCTTTTACAAATTTTTCTCTGACCGCAATTACGTAGTCATCTTTGATTTTAGGGTTGTTCGTTGAAATGAACCCAGAAAATTTTACCAATTCTCCTTCTGCTATTTGGGAAATATTTTTTTCTTCCAAAAGTTTTGCAGATTCAAACATCTCACTTCTGTCATCTTTTAGGAAAAAATTCATAACGAATACCGAAAACAAAAGAGGAATGATTCCAGCAATAATGAGTATATAATCTTTTTTCATATAATTTATGATTACAATACTTTGCAGAGAAAGAAATTAGGAAAGACAAATATTGCGCTAGTATATTTAAAGAAAAAGTACAAATACAAATTGGATAACTCTATGAATCAAAGATCAATCTTACTGAAACTAATCATCCCTCTTTTTTTTATTTCCTACACTGCCTGTGCAAGCCACAATCCAAGAACGGAAAAAGTAAAGGAAGTCATTCCGCAAAAATTTATCGTCATTGGACATAGAGGAACGGGAGATAATTCACTTGCTCCTGAAAATACAATGTCCTCTTTTCGATTTGCTGCCAAAAACAACGCCGCCTTCGAATTAGATACTATGTTTGCAAAATCAGGGGAATTAGTTGTAATCCATGACTCAGACGTAGACAGAACCACAGATGGAAAAGGGATGGTAGACACCTTAAATCTGCCAGAATTAAAAAAATTAGATGCCGGACAACTCTCTCCACCCAAATTTAAAGGGGAAAAAATTCCAACTCTGGGAGAAGTCTTGGATGAATTTGGTGGGAAAACCCTGATTGATATAGAAATTAAAGCACAAGCACCCAAGGAAGAAGCACAGAAAATCGGAGCCGCCGTGGCAAAGCTACTTGCAGAAAAAAAGATGAGCCAAAAGGTATTTGTGACTTCCTTTAATCCTTATGTACTCGAGACAATCAAAACCACAAATCCAGACGTAATTCGCGGGCAACTTTACTCTGATTTTAAGGATGTAAAAGAATTATCTTGGCTTGTGAAGTATGTTCTACGTAATCTTTTGCTGAATGGTAAAGCAGAGCCTGATATTCTTGCCCCCTATAAGAATCTAGTCGATAAGGATTATATAGAAAAATACCATGGACTAGGTTATAAAATCTACCCTTGGACAGTAAATGATCCAAAAGAAATGGAAAATTTGATAAAACTAGGAATTGATGGTCTAATAACAGATAGACCAGATTTAGCAAATGAAATCTACGCTAAGCTAAAAAATCAATAAAGTGTTTGGCAGTAAAACAACCTTTGAATACTTTACTTTTAAATCACGAATAAAGAGCAGTTAATATGTTTCATTTAGGTACAATAAATTCAGTCATAGCATCCATTCACCCGGCAACAATTCCCATCATCATTATTATTGTTTCCATCATTGCGTTCACTATCATCATTGAGAGAACCGTCTATTTTTGGAAACTAAAGCCTATTAGCCCGGAAGACTTTAGAAAAGTCAAAGATTTGCTAATCGAAAAACAATGGGACAACGCCAAAGATTACCTAGCAACCTGTAGTCATGGACCTACGACAGCCATTTTACAAACAGGAATCGAGTACAAGAGAAGAGAATCCAAATACTACGAAGATGAAATGAAATCCGAAGGTTACAGGCAAATATTTCAAATGGAAAAATTTCTAACTGGACTCGGAACGATTGCAACCATTGGTCCACTGCTAGGAGTACTCGGAACGGTAGTTGGTATGATTCGCTCTTTTGCAGAAGGTGCAGGAACGAAAGGAGCGGAAGTCGGGATTAGCGAAGCGTTAATCACCACAGCTCTCGGACTATCTGTTTCTATTCCTGCCTATATTTTTTATAACTATCTAGTTCGTAAAAAAGAAGAGAAGATAGCAGAAATGGAAAATGTATCCGATCAATTTATCCAAGTGTTTCACAGAGAAAAAATATGAAATTTAGAAGGACGATGAAAACATTCGATCGAATTGATATAACATCTCTCATAGATGTTGTATCCTTCATCGTAATTTATTTTTTGATTAATGCTACTCTTGAAAAAGGAACTTCTATCAAGATTGAACTTCCTCGCTCTTCTACAACTGTGTCAAAAGAGAAAAACCAAGACGAACTTATTATAACAGTTGATAAAGTTGGGAAAATATTTTTAGATAGAGACCCGGAGCCAGTTCCATTGGATAAACTAAAAGATAAAATTGTAGCATTTCTAGGTCCGAAGAAAAATAGAGACCCAAAGAAAAATAAAGTAATCATTCGTGGTGATAGTGGTGCAAATTACCAGACAGTAGTAAAGGTAATTGATGAAGTAAATGCTGCGGGGGTAACAAGGTTTAACCTTGCTATGGTTAAAGGCTCTAATTCCCAAAGCCAAACAGCAGACGAAGAAAAATAATCCTTATAGCTTTTGAAAACAAATATTGCAATTAAACTGTCCGTAATTTTACTTTTAGGAGTCCTAATTCTTTTGGGAGGAACTGGAAGTAAACTTTTCTCAGAACGTTCGCAACACTTAGGAAAAGTAATTTCCGAAATTAAATTTATAGGAAATCTAAACACAAGTAAGGAAGATATCCTCTCTTTCATTGAAATGAGAAAGGGTGCAGTCCTAACAGAAAAATTATTAAACAATGATTTAAAAGCGTTATTCGCCACAGGTTATTTTTATAATATTGATATTAAAGCAGATACTTCTCCTACAGGGGTAATTGTTATTTTTGAATTAAAAGAGCGACCTAGAGTAGAGGAAATCGAATTTATCGGTGCAGATGAAATATTTCCCTCTGATCTCAGGGATAAAATGCCAATCAAAGAAAATGAGGTTATTACACCCGAAAAAGTCAATGCAACAAGAGAAGTAATTCTAAAAAAATATAGAGATGAAGGATTTTTTCATGCTTATGTAAAATTTGAAATGGGAAAAATTAATCCTAAAACAAATTTAGTAAAAGTAAAATTTATTATTGATGAAGGAGATGAAATCCCTGTTTCCAAAATCAATATAATCGGAACCAAAGCAGTTGATCCGGGTGAAATCATTGGATTTTTAGACATGAAGGAAGCGGGGCTAATCGAGAGTGGTCACTTCAAAGAAGCCTCCTTTGAGTCAGACAAACAAAAAATCGTCGCCTACTTAAAATCGAAAGGATATTTAGATGCAGATATCGTTCCTGAAGGAACTAACTGGGAAATTCGATGGGAAAATTCTAGACTCAAAGATAAGCGAGTAATCATAGTAAACTACAAGATAAAAGAAGGTGATATTTACTACTTCAATGGCTATGAGGCTAAACATGATTACACCTTGGACGAACGAGGAATGCCGCTCTTTTTAAACAAAGAGAATAATCCAGAAGGCACACCAAAAGAGAATTTAAAACCAATTTACACAATCAAACAATTAGAAGACTTGTTTGAATTTTCAAATGATGATGTGGGTGATATTTTTGACGAAGGGAAATTCCAAAGAGATAAGGCATTAATCAACGAACTCTATAGTAGCAAAGGATACTTGTATGTTCAAGTTATGCCCAAACGAAAAAATATAGAACTTACCCATGAAAATCTTTTAAATTATGAAAACTGCGTGGGATTTACAAAAGCTGCCTGCGAAGAAGAAAATAAAAAACTCAACATTCCTAAACTTAGAAAAATACTAACTAAAAATCCTACCTACTCTGGAAGGAAATTCGAACACGTTGATTTTACAATTCGTGAAAACTTTCTCGCATACATTGAGAATATCGTAATCAAAGGAAATAAAAAAACTTTAGATAAAGTAATTCGAAGAGAAGTATTAATCAAACCAGGAGAACTTTTTAATTCAGCGTTAGTCAATAGATCACGCGAAAGAATTTTTAACTTGGGATACTTTAAAGAGGTAAACTTTAACACTAGACCCGGCTCAAGTGAAACTAAAATGAATTTAATCATTGATGTAGTGGAGCAACCGACTGGAACCATTTCAATGGGTGGCGGTTACGGGACTATATCCGGATTTTCTATTTTTACAGAGCTTGGAGAAAACAATTTAAACGGAACCGGACAAAAGGTATCAGGTCGTATTGAATTTGGACCTTTAAGAAAGTTCTTCCAATTATCATGGACAGAGCCTTGGATCTATGACAAACCTTGGTCTTTAACTTTAAGTATGTTTTATTCGTCTAGGATCATCAATGTGGGAGCTGCATCTATTACGGATTCAGCGAGCCAATCCATAAAAGAAAGAGCGTCATACGAAACATCTGGAGTTGGTTTTTCAGTTGGGTTAGGTCATAGACTTTCTTTCAACGGTCTTCTTTCTAACTGGACACATTTTCACCGTTATTCGCCCAGCTTCTTTAGATCCAGTAATGCGACGTCTCTTGTAGATGATTCGATTCGAGCACAGCAAGACAGGGGTTGGCAATTTCGCTCTCAAATTACAAATGGAATGGGGTATGATTCGAGGGATAATATATTCAATCCTACATCCGGAATTAACACATACTTCTCGGTATCCAATACAGGACAATTCTTAGGCGGTCAAAGTCATTTTGATCAATTCAATCCTGTAATTGAATTTTATTATACTTGGTTTGACTATACGTTAGGCGGACTTATTCGATCAAATGCTCTCAGGCGTTGGAAAGTTGTCCAAGAATTCAGAACATCCAGTGTATTCACTTATGAACGAGTTCCTAAGTACAATAGACCAGAATCATTTCTCAGAGAATCGGAAAGACAGAGAAATCCGTATATTCTACAGCAAGATTTGCAATTCATCGGAGGATACGAGTCATTACGCGGTTGGTTTTTTCAAGATGCTAACTATCCGAGAGAATGGCAAAATGGGGCTAATCACCGTGTACTGTTTAGTTCAGAACTTAGATTTCCTATTGAACCATCCTTGTTATGGCTAGTTCTATTTTTTGATTCAGGCTCTATGTACGAAGAAGTAAGCAAATGGTCAGGAACAAGAAAAGAAAACGCGGAAGCATTTGATCAACTTGTTCAAAACCAAAGATGGAATCCCAATCTGGAACAAGCACTTGGCAGTTATTTGACCGAACATTATGCTCCAGGTAGTTTAAAACCGAGAGCAGAAAGTCTATATGACTTAAATAACCCGGGAAGACTCACACTAAGCAGTACGAACTTAGCAATAGACCGATTCCGTTATTCTTGGGGGTTTGGACTCAGGATACAAATTCCAGTACTCCCACTCAGACTTTATATGGCGCAAAAGCTACGTTATACGGGAGACCCAGGACACCCTTTTACTGCGTATGAAGATAGTAAGAACTTTCAATTTGTATTCGGGATTGGAGATATTCGATTCTAAAACATGGATTATCCGCTACTTGAAAAGTTGAACGAAGAACAAAGAAAAGCGGTTCTTCAAACAGATGGTCCCGTTCTCATTCTTGCAGGGGCAGGCTCCGGCAAAACAAGAGTAATCACACATAGAATTGCTCATTTAATTTTAGATAAAGGAATTTCCCCTTACAATATCTGTGCTCTAACGTTCACAAATAAAGCTGCGGCAGAAATGAAAGAGCGGGTAATCGGTTTAATCCCCAACTCTTATCATGGGATTTCAATAAAAACATTTCACTCTCTCTGTCTAACGTTACTTAGATCAAATGCTGACTTGGTAGAATTAAAATCTGGTTTTACTGTCTATGACACTTCTCTCCAAGAAGCATTAATCAAAGACGTGATTAAGACTATGGGACTTGATATAAAATTATTTACCCCTTCCCAAATCGCAAATCGAATCAGTCATGCAAAAGATTCTATGATTCTCCCCGATGATTTTGGTGCTGACTTAAGAAAAGATTTTTTTATAGAAAACGTAAGAGCGATTTATAAAAAATATGAAGAAAGAAAAAAACAAAATAACGCAGTGGATTTTGGAGACTTGATTTTAAAAACAGTCCTACTTTTTAAAAATCATCCTTCGGTAATACAAAGATACAATATTCTTTGGAAATACGTCATGGTAGATGAATACCAAGATACCAATAAAATACAGTATGAACTGACAAAACTTTTAGCCGGGCATCATAAAAATATCTGTGTGGTGGGGGACGATGACCAATCCATTTATTCTTGGCGTGGAGCGGATATTCGGAATATACTCGACTTTGAAAAAGATTTTCCGAATACATTTACGGTAAAATTAGAAGAGAACTATCGTTCTTATGCCAATATCATAGAAGCAGCGAGTAATCTAATTAAAAATAATTCAGAGAGAAAAAGTAAAAATATTTTCTCCAGTAAACCTCCAGGGGATAAGATTACTTTAACGCAATTCTACAGCGAACACGAAGAAGCAAATGCAATCATAAAACAAATCCAAAAACTCTATAAAACAGAAAATTCCTATACCAAGTTTGTAATCTTTTATAGAACTAACGCACAGTCTCGTTATTTCGAGGAAGCGTTACGCTCGGCATCAATTCCCTATAAAATTTTTGGGGGCTTTCGATTCTTTGACCGACTAGAAATCAAAGACATCATCGCTTACCTTTCTGTAATAGTAAATCCAGGTGACGACATCTCCCTACTCCGCATTGTCAATTCCCCTCCTCGCGGAATCGGAGACACTACACTCGAAAAAGTAAAAGCATACTCGCTAAGTCGTGGCATATCTATATTAGACGCTCTTAATGTAGAAATTCCTGAAATTCGAAAAGGCACTTTCAAGAAAACAAAGGAATTATACAATAAATTCCAAGACCTAATTGATATGCAAAAGGCAAACGACAATCCCTCTAAAATTGTATTACAGTTACTCGAAACAATGAACATTCATGAACACTATCGAAATGAAGACTCCCTCGAATCAAGCGATCGACTCGAAAACATAGAACAGTTCGTAACCGCAATCAAAGAATACGAAGAAAATGCTGAAAATCCAAGTCTCACCGAATACTTGGGAGATATTGTCCTACTCACAAGCGAAGAGGATACGAAGGATTTGCCGGACTATGTAACTCTTATGACAGTCCATAATTCCAAAGGTCTGGAGTTCGATTATGTATTCTTGACTGGAATGGAAGAAGGGACTTTTCCACATCGTATGTCGATGGACTCCGAAAGTGAAATCGAAGAAGAAAGAAGACTCTGCTACGTAGCCATTACCCGCGCCAAAATAAAACTCTATATCAGCCACGCATCCTTCACTCGCAAATACGGAAACGTAGAAGATAGAATCCCCTCTCGCTTTCTAAAAGAAATTCCCTACGAACTTTTTGAGAATGGAAAAAACGTCCAAGATGAATACCGGTATACACCAAGTTACCCCCCAAGAGCCGGAGATAGAAAAGAAAATTTAGTCCTAGACAACCAAAA
Organism: Leptospiraceae bacterium; assembly: GCA_017996175.1. Classification (GTDB taxonomy): domain Bacteria; phylum Spirochaetota; class Leptospiria; order Leptospirales; family Leptospiraceae; genus UBA2033. The sequence continues at coordinate 20,856 of JAGOHK010000020.1, read as the reverse complement.
AAGATCCATCACCACAGCCGATCAAGCAAAATTATCCGTAGGCGACAAAGTAAAACACAAAGACTACGGAATCGGCAAAATCGCAGAAATCTCCGGCAGCGGTGATAACCTCAAAGTAAAAATTTCTTTCGGTTATTCGCAAAAGAGTTTTTTATTAGCTTATACTAAACTTGAGAAGATTTGATTTTTAGTTAAAGTTAGACTGCGATTTTCTGTTTACGGTTTGGAAAATGCTCCGTTTTAGAATTATCAAGATTCATTTGCTCTAAATGACGATTTTTACGTCCTGCAAAATAATCACTCAGTTTTTCTTCTACCTGTAGTGGCTGCCAAACGGCAAATCGTTCTAATCCGCACCAATCATTCTTTAACCAAATGCATACCATTATCGTGCATAATTTTTCTCCAGAGAAGATTTATGTGTTTGGTTCTTTTGCAAGAGGAGACTCAACTAATGATAGTGACTTAGACCTCTTATTAGAATTTAAAGAAATTCCTAATAAAAGAGGACTTATTATACAAATTCGCAAAACCCTAGCCGATATTCCTTGCGCCAAAGATATATTAGTCGCAACCCACGAAGAAATGGAATCTTACAAAGATAAAAATTGGTCTATCTATTCACAGGCTCAGAAAGAAGGAAAGGTTATCTATGAAAGAAAAATCGCCTGTATGATTTAGCACTCTGTTTACGTTATGCGTCCCCCTCCCGCTAAAACTTTATTAACTATTTATTTGAAAAAAAATTGATTCTATATCTTTTCAATTAATTCTTGACTTCCTATGCTATTATCCACACCACCTGATCTCGGGAAGAAAGAGAATATTCCAGATATTCCCTCAAATAGAAAGAAACTTTCTCCAAAAGAATTTGATCATTGGCATAGGCATGATCCAGATAGAAGCAATAAGAATAAATACTATTTAGATGAATGTGGCAAAAGAGTCTTGAAAGGTTTTAAACATAGCCATATTAGAATCAAGGAGTTTATAAATTGAAAGATACTTTAATAGAAGATTTTCGAAAGCTCGGGATTCATGATCTTCCTATAGTTAGTCTTGCATTCAATTTTCAAAAACAAAACGAAGGGTTTTCAATGGAGTTCTTTATTTTCTTAGCGTTCTTTGTGCCCTTTGTAGTTAATTCTTTTTTCTGCTTTCCTAACTTAATAGCATTGGGATGGTTATAAGGATAATTTTTTTTAAAATAAGAGAGAAAATAGTACACTGAGATTCAAAACCATGATATAAAAATTTTATAACACATAAATTTTAATATCATGGTTAAAAAAAAAATAGATACTTTCCTTTAATTTACTTTTTGCAAACTGTAGTTTGAGCACAAGCTAGGGCAGTTGCATGACACGTACTTGAAGCTGCGCAAGAATATGGTCTACTTGCAAAGCATCCATCAAATATACCTGATGTATTACAATTAGAAGCAGCTATTGTATTTGCAGTCTCTTGAGCTGAGAGTCCCATCAATAGCAATAGATTTAGATTAGTAGCCTCTTCTTTTTTTGCATCATCATTACTTCCACAGCCAAAACTAAAAAAAACAAAAAGATGACGTAGAAAAAAAGTATCCAAGGGATGACTGGAATCCAGATGGATTAAATTTAAACAATTTTAATATTTTACGTTCTAACGGATTCTAAAAACTTAGTCCCATGAGCCTCTTCCTTGCAATCCGCCCACCCGAAGCTACAAGGGAACAAATTACAACGACATTCCAAGACAAAGACATACCAAAAGAGCTGTGGGAAAGAAAAGAAGACCTGCACATAACACTGCTTTACTTCCAGAATAAAATTCCGAGGGAAGACAGGTTAGAATCAATAAAAGAAAGGTTGAAAACATTTTCCTTTTCTCCATTTATGATTCAAACTAAGACAATGGTTTATTGGACTAGAAAAGAAAACTACCAAATTCTACATTTGGAAATTATACTCTCGGAGGAATTAAAAAAAATGCAATCTGAAATTGTATCTCTATTTCCAGAAGTAGGAAAATCTATCCATGAGTTTACACCTCATATATCCCTGATTCGGTCTTCTGAAATTTCGCAATCAAAAGTTGAAGAATTAAAAAATAAATTTTCTGACTTTTCGACTGAACCGTTCCTAGTAAATCAAATTCATCTTTATCTAGGAGAAAATGATTTTGAGAATAACAAAAGAATCCGCTATCGGATTATAGAATCTCTCTTGAGTATGTAAATGCCAAAATAAATTACACATTCGTAAATCGAAAATGCTGCATTTGTTTCTACCAAACTATACTTCTAGAAAACCATTTGGATAATTACTTTTAGCGTTTGGTATATATTAGAAAATGCTAATAAACTAATAAAAATGGGGTTTGGGGACGATTAGTCCCCAAGCTTGCCGGCAGGCTCCCTGCCAACTTTCTCACCGCACGCACGAAGTGCGTAAGGTGAGTTAATTCGTGCTACTTTATTTTTTAAAGGAAAATCTTTTTCCTCTTTAAAATTAATTTTCTGGTTGATTCAAAATTTAGAAAGTATGGAATATTTTGTATCTCACAATCCAACTACTTTTTATAAATGGAGAGAAGACGAGAAACTTCTATTTCAAAGTCTGTTTCTAGAAAATGAATCCCATTTTTGGGTTTGTAGAAAACTGGAATTTTCCGAAGTGGAATTTATCCTTTTAAGAAACAAAGTCATAGAACGATTAATCGCTTTGTATACACTTCCTTTTAGTTACGGATACACTTAGTATCCCTCCAAACTGCACTCTAAAGATCGCTGGAATGTTGGGTAAAAAAATTTATAGGGCGCTTTGGAGGGAACTTTACTCTGGACTTTATTCCCCTATTAAGTGTATCGCAAGTATATCCAAATCGTATACAAATTGCATTCCAAACCGATTTTTTTGTTTTTAAAAAATCCTCTCAAATAAGTATTTCTTTTTAAAAATAGATTCCGATAATGGTACCAAAATCCAATATTAGGTGAACTAAGTCATGAACCAATTTTTATCTACAATTCTAATAGCATTTATCTTAACTTCTAGTTTATTTTCTGCAGATAGAATTCCGGGAACAGAAGGAATTATTAAAGATTTTGCTAAAACAGAAGAATACACTAAAAACAGAAAGATTTCAAAAGAATACAGAAAGAAAACACTAGAAAGCAATCTTACCAATGCTATCCGTTACACGATGCATAAAAAATTCCCAGACTATAAAAATCGAATCAAAGACCTAAAACCAGATGCAATCAAGTTTGAACAAGAAAAAGGGACTTTCAATTATTTTTTAACTTACAAAGACTATTATATTTTTTATAACTTTGCCGTTGACCCTGAAGTTTATTTGCAACTTCCAGTAGATGAAAAAATGTACATCAAACTCCAAGACCAAGACAAAGAAACTGCTGATTCAGCAAGTCCAGCAGCACCTGCAAAGGCAGCACCGACTGATACAAAAGGACCAAATAAACCAATCGGAACAAATCCTTAATTTTGTTCCAAGTCTCCTCTCCTGAATTTCAAGTAGCTGTTTTCTCTGTTTTAAAAGCAGGGAAAATAGTTAGAGATATCTACAATTCCAGCTTCGAAGTAAGTTGGAAGGCAAAGGATGATCCCTTAACCGAGGCAGATTTACTAGCTAACAAAGAAATTCTTTCTCATATTAAAGAATCTTTTCCTGATGATGGAATCTTATCCGAGGAAATCGCTGATAATACGGATAGGCTTTCCAAAGACCGTGTCTGGATTTTAGATCCGATTGACGGTACAAGAGAGTTTGTCCAAAAAAACCCAGAATTTTCCATTAGCCTTGGTTTATCTTATCAGGGTAAAGCAATTCTTGGGATTGTATTTAATCCAATCACGAGGGAACTTATTTCTGGAATCGTAGATCTCGGAATTTCTTATCTAATTCTAGATGAGACTTTTGCACTGGATCCAATTTCAATCTCTTTAAGCAAACTTTCCTTTAAAGAATCAATACAGAAGCCTTCCGTTTACGTATCTCGTTCTGAATTTCAAAAAGATAAACTTTTCGATGCAAATTCTTTTTGGAAGGAAAGTTTTTCTATGTTACCTATCGGCTCTATTGCCTATAAATTAGCTCTTACAGCGGCTGGTAAGGGTGATCTGAGTATTTCTTTGAAACCTAAGAATGAATGGGATATTTGCGCTGGCGTTGCCCTAGTGGAAGCCTCGGGCGGAAAAGTAATCGACTTATTCGAGCAAACCCAAATCCAGTTCAACTCCCCGCATCACTTACAGAAAGGAATTTTAGCCGGAAATCCCTATACAATTGAAAGCCTAGTTTCTTCTCACGGTAAATTTTTGAAAGACTCTTTAGTTAACTGGAACTAGATATTTGCGTTTGTACTATGGTGCCAAAGTTTTTGGTTTTCTAAGTTTTTGGAGGATGGTTACAATGAATACAATGATTCCACCGGCAATAATGCCCGTGAGAGCATCAATAAGAAACGATAACTTTCCCAAACTTTCTGCCAGATGATGAATGGGCTCAATTGTATGGGAAATAATCCCACCACCAACTAAGAACATTGCGACCGTGCCGGCAATTCCGAGTAATTTCATCAGGTTAGGAGCAAGGATTAGTAAAAAACTTCCTATTTTTTTTAAGACGCTGCTAGATTTTTTCTGGAGCCAGAGCCCAAAATCATCAATTTTGACAATGAGAGCGACAAGTCCATAAACTCCTATTGTCATTCCAAATGCAATTAGAGATAAAACCATTAGCCTAGTAACAAAAGGTGCATCCCCAACACTTCCCAAAGCAATTACGATAATTTCTAAAGACAAGATAAAATCAGTCCGAATGGCTCCTTTGATTTTCTCTTCTTCTGACTGATTTTTGGCTGGGGCTACTGAATCTTCTTTTTTATGGAACAGTTTTTCTACAACTTTTTCAAAACCCTCAAAGCAAAGAAAAGCTCCACCAATAAATAACATTGGCTTTATTAAGAATGGGGCAAAAGTACTCACAAGTAAAGCACCTGGTACCAAAATGAGTTTATTTACGAAAGAGCCCTTTGCTACCTTCCAAACTACTGGAAGTTCCCTTTCTGCATTAACTCCCGTCACCTGCTCAGCATTGAGTGCCAGATCGTCCCCTAATACTCCTGTTGTTTTTTTAGCGGCTACCTTAGACAGAATAGCTACATCATCTAATATAGTAGCAATGTCATCTAGTAGAGTCAATAAACTTGAAGCTGCCATATATCATCCTTCCTGTGTTTTAGCTAACGCTCAGAAATAAAAATGCCCATGTAGTTAATATCTACATAGGCTTATATCATCTCAGATTAGGCTGATTAGATTAAGATTTGTTTGCGAGAGTTGTTCCAGGTTTCGTAGTTACAATTTCTACTTTACGAAGAGCTTTTTCTGGATCGATTAACTTGCCCTTATAAATTACTTCAAAATGCAAATGCGCCCCAGTCGCAGTTCCTGTACGACCAACAGAACCAATTACCTTGCCCATCTTTACAAAATCCCCTACTTCTACTACTGTCGTTGAACAGTGTGCGTAAATGGTTTTATAACCGCCTTTATGACGAATGATAACTGTATTTCCATATCCACCGTTTCTACCTTTGAATTCTACAACTCCTTCAGCAGATGCGATAACTGGAGTGCCAACAGGAGCAGATAAATCAAGACCAGAATGGTAGTTTCTTACAGCAGGGTTAAATGGATCACGTCTATACCCAAAACGAGAGGTAACCTTACCAGTTAATACTGGCAAAGCAAATACTTTCATTTTATAAATAGTTCCACCAGCAGTATGTGATGTGGTAGTTTTTGTGCTGTTGATTCGTAATACTTGACCGATTCGGATTAAATCACCTTTAAGACCATTCAATTTCTTAATTTGGTCTACTTTCATTTTATATCTGCGAGCAATAGTACTTAAAGTGTCTTTAGGTTGAACTTTATAACCACCTACGACAGTAGTTGTTGGTTTGATAACCGTTGAGGATATGACCCTAGCAATCCGTATATGGGAGGGAAGCTTATAATTCGATGATACTCTGGAGTATGTCCCGACAGACTTAGGTGATTCGTCCGCATTTTCGTCATCAGGTGAGAAAAGCTCTTTAATTTGGGAGTCTTCGCCTTCATAATATTGACCAGACTCAGAGTCAATATACTCCTTTAATTCGTTTTCAAAAGAATCAAATGGGCTCGCGAACGCGACGGAGGTAAATATTACCGTAATCGCAAAAACTATAAAAATCCAGAATTGTATCAGCATCTATTTATTGTATCGTATAAGTATTCAAAATTAGTCAAGCAAAATCCCTATTTTTTTGCCTTTTTATTTTTACTTACGTCCTTTGTATCATAATATACTAGCTTTTCAGCTATCAACTGGTCCAAATACTCTACCGTAAACTGTCTGCCCTTAAAGTCTTCGTTGATGATGTAGGCAACCATCTTTCCTACAGCACTTTCCCTTTCTTCATTACTATTGTAACATTTAACTTTAAGAATGGATGCAGTTGACTCAATCCATATCTTTACGGAAGTATCCTTTTTAATTACATCCTTGTTATCCATAACAAGGTTCTCTTTCACATAATACGTATTTTGCGAATAGTGTTCGTTAATGAGTGTGAGATCATCTTTTCTAATAAGACGTTTATTACAAGCTAAAACTGAAATTAAAGCTCCAAAAAGTAAAAGTTGCCTAACACTCACTAGCATAAACAAAATCCTAGTTCAACTACAACCTGTCGTTGTTCCGCAGGAGTTGCATTTCAGACAAGAACCATTGCGAACCATTTGAAAAGAGCCACATTCTACACAAGAATCTCCCGTGTAACCTTGGATCTTTGCTCTTTCCCTTTGGTCTGCCTTATCTAGAACAGCCACAGAGCCATTTTTCTTTAAGGCATTAGATTCGTTTTTAGAAATAATGTCTGATAAAGAAATCGGTAGTGGTTTAATTCCAACCGAACTTGGTTTTATTCCGTTAGACGTAGATTCATTTAAAGCTTCAGAGCTTTCCGAATCCAACCTCCCGGACTTACCCACTTCATCTCCACGAAGTTCTTCATCCGAAACAACTTGTCCGAGATCATAACGTCCCAAATAAGTAATCGCTAACTCACGGAAAATATAATCAATTACAGACGTGCTCATTTTAATATGTTGGTTTCCATTGACCATTCCATTTGGTTCAAACTTGAAGAATGTAAATGCTTCTACAAATTCTTCTAGCGGAACTCCATGTTGAAGCCCCAGAGAAACAGAAATGGCAAACGCATTCATTAAACTACGAAACGCCGCTCCCTCTTTATGCATATCAATAAAAATTTCCCCGAGTTGTCCATCTTCGTATTCACCGGTTCTGAGATATACTTTGTGGCTACCAACAGTTGCCTTTTGAGTGTAACCAGCTCTACGAGAAGGAAGTTTTCTTCTTTGGGAAATATATTTTAGAACAATCTTTTCCGCAGTTTTAATCACTGCCGGTTTTTCTTGTTTGTCCTCAGTAGTCTCTTCTTCTGCAAAATGAAGCATTTCCGAAACAGAATTAAGCGGCTGAGATAGCTTAGACCCATCGCGGTATAATGCATTTGCCTTAACCATCATCTTCCAAGAAATCAAGTATGCATCTTTCACATCTTCCAAAGTTGCTTCTTCTGGAAGGTTGATTGTTTTAGAAATCGCACCCGAGATAAAAGGCTGAGCTGCTGCCATTGCACGGATATGAGATTGATAGGATAAGAAACGTTTGCCGTAACGACCACATTTATTCGCACAATCAAATACCGGTAAATCCTTTTCTTTTAAGAAAGGAGCATTTTCAACAGTCATAGTTCCGCAAACATAGTCGTTTGCTTTTCGAATTTCTTCTTTGTTAAATCCTAAGTGCTCGAGCAAATTGAAAGTTGGCGCATCATAAATTTCTTTTGCAATTTTTAAAGTTTTAGAGAAAAATTCTTCGCCGAGTACATATTTGTTAAATACAAAGTTAATGTCAAACGCGGCAGCTAAATCTCTTTCTACTTTTTGTAAAATTTCATCCGTGAATCCTTTTTCTTTTAAAGATTGAGTATTGATATAAGGAGCACCGTTAAATGTGGCGTAACCTTTACAGTAGTTTACAATCGCTTCAATTTCAGATGCAGAGTAGCCAAGTTTTTTCAAAGCAGGTGGAACTGATTGGTTGATAATTTTAAAGTATCCACCACCAGCTAACTTTTTGTATTTCACAAGAGCGAAGTCAGGCTCAATTCCTGTAGTATCACAATCCATCACAAGACCAATAGTTCCAGTGGGGGCAATCACTGTTACCTGCGCATTGCGGTAACCGAATTTTTCTCCAAGTTCAAGTGCGGCATCGGAATCTTCTTTAGCGGCATTTAACAAGTATGCCGGGCAATTAGCAGAGTCAATTCCCATCGGTTTAATCGTCAAACCCTCGTAATCCTCAGAAGGAGAATTGTAAGCAGCACGACGATGGTTGCGGATAACGCGAAGCATCTGCTCACGATTTTTTTCATATCCAGCAAATGCGCCTAATTCACTTGCCATAAGAGCAGACGTCTTGTAAGCAGTCATATGCATAATCGAAGTAATGGCACCTGTTACGCCTAACGCTTCCTTAGAGTCATAAGGAATTCCCATGATCATAAGAATGGAGCCTAAGTTCGCGTAACCCAGACCAAGAGTTCTAAACTTATAAGAAAGCTCTGCGATTTCACGAGAAGGAAATTGAGCCATGGTAACAGAAATTTCTAGAATGATTGTCCAGATATGGCAAAGATAACGGAAAGCTTCTACATCAAACGTTCCATCTGCTTTCAAAAATTTTTGTAAATTAGCAGAAGCTAGGTTACAAGCAGTGTTATCAAGGAACATATACTCAGAGCAAGGATTAGATGCGTTAATCGCTCCATCCTCTGGGCAAGTATGCCATTCGTTGATAGTTGTATGGTACTGTGTTCCGGGATCAGCAGAAGACCAAGCTGCATTGGCAATTTTTTCCCAGAGCTCGCGAGCACGGAGAGTTTTCGCAGGTTTAGCCGCACGGTTTAGTTTAACAGCTTTTTCTATCTCAGTTCGATTGTATAAATTCCAGTCGATGTCTTTTTCGACCGCGTCCATGAATTGATTCGAGATACGAACAGAGTTATTGCTATTTTGACCGGATACTGTGTTGTAAGCCTCTGATTGCCAATCGGTAGTAAGTTCTTCAAAAAGAATTTCTTTCGCACCTTGTTTAGCAAGATCAATGACTCGTTTAATATAATTATCAGGACAGAATACTTTTTTGGCTTCAATGATTGCTTTTTTGAGATTAGGATTTTTTTTAGGATCAAATTTATCTGACTCAACGGAAGTTTCAAATTCATGACAAGCTTTGATTACTTTATTCAGAGCGCGGTTGTTGTGAATAGAACCAGTAACAAGAGAGGCTACTTTTTGTTCTTCGTTGACTTTCCACTCGATAAATTCTTCGATATCAGGGTGATCCATATCGAGACAAACCATCTTAGCCGCTCGTCTCGTCGTCCCACCAGATTTAATAGCACCAGCAGCTCTATCGCCTATCTTTAAAAAACTCATTAAGCCAGAGCTTTTTCCACCACCGGATAACGACTCGTTTTCCCCACGGATATTAGAGAAGTTTGTTCCAGTTCCAGAACCATATTTAAAAAGACGAGCTTCTCTCACCCAAAGATCCATGATTCCACCTTCGTTCACGAGATCGTCATTGACACTTTGAATAAAACAAGCATGAGGTTGTGGGTGTTCATAAGAAGAGGATGATTTGGTTAAAATACCGGAAGCAGGATCAACATAATAATGACCTTGAGAAGTTCCATCAATTCCATACGCCCAATGTAGCCCAGTATTAAACCACTGAGGAGAATTTGGAGCAGCCATTTGCGAGGCAAGCATGAAAGTTGTTTCTTCGTAAAAAGCACGAGCACTCTCTTCATCAGAAAAATAACCGTATTTAAAACCCCAATATGTCCAACAGCCTGCGAGACGATGAAACACTTGTCTGGCATCGGTTTCTCCGTAATATCTATCTTCGGGGTTCAGAGAATTTAATTTATCGCTATCAGGGACAGATCTTTGAAGCCATTCAGGAATTCCTGGCTCTTCTACTTTACGCAAATACTTAGGAATACCTTTACGACGGAAATACTTTTGAGCCAAAATATCGGTGGCAACTTGTGACCAGCCGGAAGGAACCTGGATGTCATTTGCTTCAAAAACGGAAGAGCCGTCGGAATTGGTGATTTTAGAATTCTTTTTTGCCCACTCAATTCCAGGGTATTGGGTTTCTTGTCCCTTTGTAAAATAGCGATTAATTTTCATAGATAAATAGGTCTCCAAATAACAATAGTCGTGTTATGTCACACTGCATAATTCAAAAAAAATTTCTGTCATTTTTTTTCCAAATATATGTTTTTTTTTGTATTTTTCCTTTTTTTAATTTGCAAAAATACCACTTTTATGTCAAATTTGACTTGCTCTTTTTTATATATCCAAAAAAATGACATCAAAACCGTGATAATCCCCTTTAGCTCAGCCGGTAGAGCAATTGACTGTTAATCAATGGGTCGCTGGTTCGAGCCCAGCAGGGGGAGCGAGGTTTCGAGAGCATCAGCGACGAAACCGAGGCTACGGTTTCGTCCATCAGACGAAAGGGTGGATTAGTACTCCTAAAAAACTTCCCTTAACGCAATCTACTCCAACAAATTAAACTTTATCCTATTTCCAGCCGGTAGAGCAATCCACCCATTTCGCTCATGCTGTACAGATAGCATGGCAAAATCCCATTCTCATTGTCACTCGAATATGTTAATCAATGGGTCGCTGGTTCGAGCCCAGCAGGGGGAGCAAGGTTTCGAGAGCATCAGCGAAGAAGACGCGGCTAAGGTTTCGTCCATCAGACGAAAGGGCGGGATTTCGAAGTTCCGTTAGCCATCAGGCGGTAGGAACTGAGGCTTGCTAGACCGCTTCATCAAAGCGGGGGTGCATACACTAAAAAACTTCCCTTAAAAATTACTTTTTCTTTTTGCTTTGTATTTTTTCAGTGCACTCTTCAAGAATTTCTTCTGCCATTTTTATTTGCGGTTTCAATTCATCTCCTTTAACTTCAATTGCCTTTTGTACATAAACAACTAAATACGGTAAAACCTTTTCGTAATTCTTAGTTTTATAATGGCAGTAACCTAAACCATACGAAATTGTAAGAAAATCATACGGAACTTCTTCCACATCCATTGCTTTTTCAAAGTATGGAATTGCTTTCAGACAATTATTATGAATTTGATAAAAAAGTCCAATATTTGTATTTACTTCACTCGATTTTGGATTCAATTCAACCGCCCTAAGAAAATTCTCATTTGCTTTATCTAATTCATTTAATTCCCAGTATACCATTGCCTTTGTCTGTGGGTAAAATGAATCAGTTGGGTATTTTTTTTCTAACGTAGTAGCATAATCGATCGCCTCCTTAGCTTTATGATCTGACATTAAAGTGAATAACTTCTTTGTATCTTCCATTTTAATTTCTTTTTCATCCGGACTGCACTGTAAAAGTAATAAAAAAAATAAAAAATATTTCATCGCCATTGTCCTCCTCCTAGCTGTTCCGTTATACCCATGTTTTTTGACTTTTATTTTTGAACTACTGTATAAAGAAAACGAAATTTAGGTTTCGCAAAGGAGAACAAAATAAAAATTCTTATCTCCGAGAGATTATTCCAAATAGTTTAAAATAGAGCCCAGAAAAGCTGTATCTTCAATCTAAACCACCGAATTACTCCCAATTTTTTCTTGCAATTTTTCCAAACCACTAAACATTTAGTTATATGAGTGATTTATTCAAAAGAGAAGACTATCTTACGAAAGATGCAAAGGCGGATGATGCCTTTACCGAATCCTATACAGGCATGACCGACGAAGTTGATAGAGTCGCATCCGAGCCTGTAACGATATGGTCAGCTCTTACTAAATGGATTTACGGGAAAGTCTTCGGCAATCCAGATCATCTAAAAGAAAAACAAGACTCTAAAGACAAATACCGATCAGCCGCAGCATTTAAAAAGGTTCAAACTATTTTCAAACCAGAGCCTTCTGATTCTATGACCAACGAAGAAATTATGGTTCATGCGAAAAGGAATTTTAAATAAAAATGAATTCTGCGATTAATACTGCTATACCCGGACTCATCATATATGGATTCAACCGAATTAGAGATGTAAAGCTTATCGAATTACGAAATGGATTTAACCAAGACTTCGATAAATCGGTTAGCTTTTTTTTGGAGCAAATGGATAGCTCTATTTATTCGAACGATATTAACTTAAAACAATTTGAAAATACAAAAGTATTAGCAGAGTCCCATGCAACGTATACTATTCATTATTCCACAAAGCCTATTCTAAAAGTCCTAGAAGACGTGAGCGATCTCTACGACTATTTACTAGTATCCTCTTCCGAGGATATTGTCAAAGACTACTATCTCGCTCGAAAAGATTTTTTTGAAAAATCAGATTCTCATTTTTTTTGTAAGATCAGAGACATAGCAGAATTAATTCAAATTCCTAGAGAACACTTTCTAGTGAAAGAGATGGGGGAATTGCTTGCTGCTTAGTTTAAAACCCTAACCTTATGTATGACTCAAATACAAACTATCTATAAACTTAAATGCTAAAACAAATAAAATATTCCTTTCTTTTCGCTATCATTCTCATCTCATGCATTTCAGAACAAGGCGGAAGTAGAAAAAATAAATCAGAACTACTAGAAAATTTTTTTCAGAAAAACCCGAACTATATTTCAGATGGTTTTGATTTTCCAATTGGTAAACCAAATGCAACGGGATATTATAATGCACAGGAATTCCAAAGTAGCAAAGGGCATCTAGGCGAAGATTGGAATAATGCAACTAGAGAAGATATGGGTGATCCCGTATTTGCTGCTTCTAATGGAATCGTCACCTATGCAAGCTATGTAAGTATTGGCTGGGGCAATGTTGTAATTATCTCACACAAATTACCAGAGGGAATTTTTGTAGAAACTCTTTATGGACATTTAGAAAAAGTTCGTGTATATGAAGGGAATTTCATTCACCGAGGAGATAATATTGGAACGATAGGCGATGCAGATGGGGCTTATTCGCCTCATTTACATTTTGAACTGAGGGATGATCTTACTCTTTCTGTCGGACATGGCTACGGTGATTCTAAAGGGTATTTGCACCCTACTCGGTTTATTAAGGCAAATAGAAAATTTTAAGGTTACTTTTATTCTACCGCTCCAGCATTTTTTAATAGCTTGATAATTTCTAAATTATTTTTAACAGAAGCTTCTTTTAGTGCGGAATATCCATATTTGTCTTTAATGGAAACATTTGCTTCGGATTCAATTAGAATTTTCACAACTTCAAGGTTACCCTGACTAGCCGCTAAAATAAGTGGAGTATTTCCATTTATATCAATTTCATTTACATTTGCCCCCTGCTGGAGTAAAAGCTTTATGATTTCAAAATGTCCCTTGTATGCCGCAGAATGTAAAGCCGTGTAACCATAATTATTTTTATCTGAAATGGATGCCTGGTTTTGTAAGAGTAATTTTACTACATCAAAATGTCCCCATCGAGCAGAAAGAATTAAAGCATTATCTCCGTAAATGTTTTTGAATTTACATTTGCATTTTTGTTCAACAAATATTCTACTAAGGGGTAATCGCCATGATTCGCAGCAATCATGAGAGCTGTATATTTCTTTTTACCTCTGATGTCGATATTCTTGGTATTTTCCGCTATCCTTTTTGTGATTTCAAGTCTATGCGAGTAAATGGATTTAATTAAGACTGGATCTAAACTATCATCTCTTGCATTTAAGTCTGCTCCTTTCTCAAGTAAAAATTCAACAATCTCCCTATCACCATATAAGACCGCGCGCATAATAGGAGTCTCCCCAAACTGATTTTTAGCATTTATATTTACTTTTTTATATATCGCTTGCTTTACTTCACTAATATCTCTATTCGCAATAGCATTAAATAACTCTTCTTCTCTGTTAGATGCGTACAAACAAATATTCAATAGAATTAAAAAGACCAGTGCTTTCATTTTAAATTAAGTATATAGTAAACGATTTTTTGCCAAGCATTTACGATTGAAAAATATTGTAATAAATGAATTCGTAGATGATTACTGGTAAAAAGAAATAATACCCTAAAACAAAAAAGCCCGACAATGCCGGGCTTTTTTGAGATCGAAATAGTAAAAAGAAATTACTTCTTCTTAGCTTTTCCTTTTGCAGGAGCTGCAACCTTTGCTTCTTTCGTAGTTTTAGGTGCTGCTTTTCTAGCTGCTTTCGCTGCCGCTTTTTTTGCTACAAGAGCTTCTGCTTTAGCCATTTTAGCTTCTTTCAATTCTTCTTTGGATTTTCTTTCTACTAGTTCCAAAATTCCCATTTCGGAATTGTCAGATGGTCTATTCACTAAGCGGACAATCCTTGTATACCCACCAGCTCTACCAGTAAATCTTGGAGCAATGTCCTCAAAAAGTTTTACTACTACATCGCGATCTTTGATTTTTTTCATCACTTCGCGTTTGTTGTGTAAAGCAGTTTCTGGTTTAACATCCCCAATATTTTTCTTTGCTTTAGAAATTAATTTTTCAGCAAAAGAGCGAACCACTTTGATTTTTGCTACAGTAGATTCAATTCTTTCATATTTGAATAAACTAGTAACCATGTTGTTTAACATAGCATGTCTATGTTCATGGGTTCTGTTTAATTGTTTAACTTTATTACCTTTGTTCATTTAAAAATCCCTCATTCCAAATGATAAACCTAGAGTAGCTAATTTTGCCTTTAACTCATTCAAACACTCATCGCTGTAGTGTCTTGATTTAGTCATTTCATCTTCATTTCTTTTCACTAGATCACCCACAAAATCAATCTCTAAACTTCTTAGAATATTTAGAGAACGAACCGAGAGTTCTAGTTCTTCTACGTGTTTCGATAATGATACTTTTAGTTTCTGGTCTGCTTCATCTAACTCATCTACTTCTTCTTCCACTTCTTCTTCGAAGTTGATAAAGATAGTAAGATGCTCTTTCAAAATCTTAGCAGCATGTGCTAAAGCATCTTCTGGAGAGATAGATCCATCAGTCCAAATTTCGAGAGTCAACTTCTCGTAATCCGATCTTTGAGCTACACGAGTCTCAGAGATTTCAAATAATACTTTTTGAATCGGTGAAAAGAGAGAGTCGATAGGAATTGTTCCTAATACTTCGATGTCTTTTTTCTTTTCTTCTGCCGGATAATAGCCCTTACCCCTTTGAATCTCAATATCCATAACTAAGTTTGCATCTTCATTCAAAGTTGCAATCAACAAGTCAGGATTCATGATTTCAATAGAAGAATCAACAGCCAAATCCCCAGCCTTAAAGTAACCAGCACCTTTTAATTCAACATGAATAATTTTATTCATATCTTTGTCTTCTGGTTCATACTTAATACGAACTTGTTTTAAATTAAGTATGATTCTGGAAACG
The DNA here is from genome assembly GCA_017996175.1 of Leptospiraceae bacterium. Lineage (GTDB taxonomy): Bacteria > Spirochaetota > Leptospiria > Leptospirales > Leptospiraceae > UBA2033. The sequence continues at coordinate 5,304 of JAGOHK010000020.1, read as the reverse complement.
TCTTCACTAATTCCTTCAATGTAAGAAAACTCGTGAGTAACTCCTTCTATTCTAATTGCAGAAATTGCCGATCCTTCGATGGATGACATCAAAGTTCTTCGTAGAGAATTACCCAAAGTAGTCGCAAAACCCCTTTCAAAAGGTTCTGCGATAAACTTACCATAATTAGGAGTATTTACTTCTGTGTAATACTCAATCTTTTTAGGTCTTTTAAAGCCTTTTAGTAAATTTTTATGAGACAAAGCTGTATCCTTCCGTTGTTCTTATTTAGAGTATAACTCAACAATCACTTGCTCTTTGATCGGCATATCAACATGCTCTCTAGCAGGTAGACTTGCAATTTCACCAGTGAACTTGGTGTAATCAGGTGTAACCCATGCTGGGTGTCTATTTAAAGACTGTGCTAGTTTGATATTCTGATCCATTAAATCGGTTTTAGATAACTTCTCTTTGAAAGAAACTTTATCTCCAACCTTTACTAGGTAAGATGCAATATCTACTTTATGGTCATTTACTAATACGTGACCATGTCCAATGAAGTTTCTAGATTGTGCACGAGAAGATGCAAATCCCATTCTATAAAGAACGTTGTCCAATCTTCTCTCGAGAAGTTGAAGTAAATTCTCGCCAGTAATTCCTTCTTGGTGATTGGCTTTTTCGAAATAATCACGGAATTGTTTTTCAAGAACGCCGTAGATTCTTTTTACTTTTTGCTTTTCACGAAGCTGGGTACAATACTCAGAAATTTTTCCTTTCTTCTTTGGTGGAGGTCCGGGTGGATTTTTTCTATCTTCGAAACTGCACTTATCTTTATTCAAACATCTAGAGCCTTTCAAAAAAAGCTTTAGCCCTTCTCTTCTACAAAGTTTACAAACTGGTCCTGTATATCTTGCCATCTTAAAATTTCCTTATCAAACTCTTCTTCTTTTGCGCGGTCTACAACCGTTATGCGGAAGAGGTGTTATATCTTTAATGATTTTTATTGCGAGTCCTTTGGATGCTAGAGAACGAATTGCTGATTCTCTTCCGATTCCAGGTCCCGATACTAGTACATCTACTTCTTTGATTCCAGCAGCATCAATTGCTTTGTCTGCCGCGTTTCCGGCAGCGATTTGCGCTGCATAAGGAGTAGATTTTTTAGATCCACGAAAACTCATGAGTCCTGAAGATGACCAAGATAATACGTTACCCGCCATATCTGTGATAGTAACAATCGTGTTATTGAAAGAAGCTTGAATATAAACCTTTCCGCGGGGAACGTTTTTCTTTTCTTTCTTTTTTACTTTTTTTACTTTCTTCTCTTTTTTGTCTTTTTTACTGTCTTTAGTTTCTTTTTCCATAAAAATTAATCCACTAATCGTTCCTATCGATCTCCACTATTTAGTTACTTTCTTCTTGTTAGCAACGGTTTTCTTTCCGCCCTTTCTCGTTCTTGCATTTGTTTTTGTTCTTTGCCCACGAACAGGAAGCCCTTTTCTGTGGCGAAGTCCACGGTAACATCCAATATCCATCAAACGTTTGATGTTTAAGTTAATGTCAGAGCGAAGATCCCCTTCAACAAGATACCCTTCTTCTTCAATTACTCTTCTAATTGAGTTTTCTTGGTCGTCATTTAGGTCTTTAACTTGAATATCTTCACTAATTTTAGCTTTCGCTAAAATTTTTCTAGACGAAGATTGTCCAATGCCATAAACGTAAGTTAATCCAACTACAATTCTTTTATCTTTAGGAATATCAATTCCAGCAAATCTTGCCATACTTTATCTCTGCCTCTGTTTATGTTTCGGGTTGGTGCAAATCACGCGAATGATGTTCTTTCTGCGGATAATCTTGCAATGCTCACAAATTTTTTTCACTGATGTTCTAACTTTCATAAATTTCCTACTTTTTACGATATGTTATTCTGCCCTTGGTTAAGTCATAAGGTGAAAGTTCAACTGTGACTTTATCCCCTGGCAGAATTCTAATATAATGCATTCTCATTTTTCCTGAAATATGAGCTAATATTTTATGTCCATTTTCGAGTTCTACTCTAAACATGGCATTTGGAAGTGGTTCCATTACCGTCCCATCTACTGTTATTGCTTCTTCTTTTGGCAATTTAACCTAATTCCTTTTTAATCATTTGCGTAATTTCTTCTAACTTTCCAAGCCCATTTATTTCCTTCAAAAGATTATGATTTTTATAATAATCTAATAATGGAAAAGTTTTGCTATTGTAATTCGCTAAACGATTCTTAATTGTCTCTTCGTTGTCATCAGCGCGACCTTCAATTTTCGCACGCTCAAGTAAACGAGCTAATAACTCGGAATCCGGAACCGCTAAGTTCACTACAGCATCTAATGATAAACCCAAATCCTTGAGTAGAACATCCAATGCCTTTGCTTGCTCAATCGTTCTTGGAAATCCATCCAATAAAAAACCATGTTTACAATCGGGGTCTTTTAATCTATCTTTAATAATTTGTATTACGACTTCGTCCGGAACTAAATCCCCAGCGTCCATGAATTTTTTCGCCAGAAGTCCAGCTTCAGTAGAGTTTTTTATAGAGTCTCTTAAAATATCACCTGTAGATACTTGCGGAATGTTGTATTCTTTACAAATGATCTTAGCTTGCGTTCCTTTGCCAGCTCCTGGTGGACCCATAAAAATTAATCTTTTCATACTAATTATCTACCTTTAACCTTAGATTTCTTCATAAAGCCGTCGTAATTTCTCATTAAGAGTTGAGCTTCAATTTGTTTTAATGTCTCAAGAGTTACACCCACCATAATCAGAAGGGATGTTCCACCAAAAGTATAAACCAAAGCTCCACCACCCGTATTGTTTCCTAAATCTAGAAAACGAATGATAATGTAAGGAGAAAGGGCTAACATTGCTAAGAAAATAGATCCGGGAAGCGTAATTCTATTTAAAACTTTCTCAATATAGGTCTTTGTATCTGACCCTGGACGAATTCCTGGAACAAATCCACCGTATTTTTTGAGGTTCTCAGCTAACTCTTGTGGGTTGAATTGAATCGCTGTATAAAAGTACGCGAAGAAGATAATCAATCCAGTGTAACAAAAGTAGTAGAATAGAGAGCGATACCAGATGGTTGAAAATGGATTAAAGAAATCCAGAATCACTGCCCACCCCGCCCACTGTCCACTGTTGGAAGATAACCACTGCACAATTGTCTGCGGAAATAAAATCAAACTAGATGCAAAGATAATTGGCATAACGTTTGCGCCATTTACTTTGAAAGGGATGCTTTGGCTTTTAGCTTGCACCATTCTTCTTCCAACCATTTGTTTGCCATATTGCAAGGGAACCTTACGAGTGCCTTGCGTTAGGTAAATGGTAAAGTAGATAAGAAAGATAAAGATAATAAATAAGATTAAAATTGGTAAAGGATCAGCTTTATCAGTTGTAAAGAGTTGTAGGAAAGCTTCTGGCATACGCCCGATGATACCTGCAAAGATAATCAAGGATATACCATTTCCAATTCCTTTCTCAGTGATTTGCTCACCCATCCACATAAGTAGGATCGTTCCAGTAGTGATAGTTAAAATACCAAGTGGAACAAAGAAACTCTGAACGTAAGGGTTAATTAAACCTGGATAACGAGCTGGGTTTACGCCTGTGCCTGTTGACCAGTTTTTAGCCATATATATTACAGCTAAACTTTGAACAACGCATAGGATGATAGTTCCAAATTTAGTGTATTGGTTGATCTTTTTGCGACCTTCTTCCCCTTCTTTTTGTAATTTTTGCAATTGAGGGATGAGAACCATTACTAATTGCATGATAATAGAAGAAGAGATATAAGGCATAATTCCAAGTGCAAAGATGGAAAATTTAAGTAAAGCACCACCGGCAAATAAATCCACCATTCCCAAAAGTCCGTCGGTAGAATCAGATGAAATTCCCGCAACGACCAAGCTATTAATTCCAGGTATAGTCACATGTGTTCCCATACGAAAGAGTAAGAGCATGAAGACGGTAAAAAGAATCTTCACTCTTAACTCAGGAATTTTAAATATATTTGTAATTGTACTTAGCATATTTTATTTCTTTGCTGTCTCTGGTTTAGCTTTCACTCTAACAGTGAAACTTCCACCTTGTTTTTGTAATTTTTCTAAGGCTGCTTTAGAGCAAGCATCAGCAGTAATGGATACCGAGGATTTTATATCTCCAGTTCCTAGAACTTTAATTAGACCAGAAGCATCTTTAATAAGACCTTTCTCTTCTAAAATTTCAGGGGTAACAGACCCAGATAAATTGTATCTAGTTAAATCACCTAAATTTACAGGTTGAAACTCAACATGGAAAATATTCGTAAAACCTCTTTTAGGCATACGTCTATGTAAAGGCATTTGACCACCTTCAAACCCTCTTCTCATGCTGGACGCTCTAGCTTTTTGTCCTTTTTGACCACGAGTAGAAGTTTTTCCCATTCCAGAACCAGGACCTTGTCCGATTCTCTTTCTTTCCTTCTTCGCTCCCTTTGGTATAGGGATCAAATTAGAGGAATCGACTCCTGATTTTTTAGTTTTTCTTGCTGCTCCGAAAGCAGTAGAAGGTTTAATACGATTTGTTTTATTAGACATAGACTAAGCCTTTTCCACACTTATTAAGTAGTTTACAGAGCGAATCATTCCGAGTATCTCTTTAGATTTATTATGAACTCTTGCACTCCCAATTTTCTTTAAACCCAATGCTTTAAGGGTTTTTCTGTGAACGGGAATTGTTCCAATAGAACTTTTAACTTGTGTAATTTTGATTTTTTCCATTTTAGATCTCTCCTTGACCAAAGAGTTTCTTTAAAGGAATCCCACGTTTTTTTGCTGCAATTACAGGGGTTTCCAGTTTTTTGAGGGCTTCAAAAGTAGCCTTTACAATGTTCAGTGGATTGCCAGAACCGTAAGACTTTGTTAAAATATCTTGCACACCTGCTTTTTCCACTACAGAACGAACAGATTCTCCAGCAATAATTCCAGTTCCAGGAGACGATGGCTTTAGATAAACCCGTGCAGATTTAAACTTACCAACTACTTCATGAGGAATTGTATGACCTATAATATTGATTTTGAATAGGTTTTTCTTAGCAGATTCGATTGATTTACGAATTGCATCTGGAACTTCATTTGCTTTTCCAAATCCAATTCCAATACGGTTCTTAGAATCGCCTACAACGGTTAAAGCGTTAAAGGAAAATCTACGACCACCCTTTACAACTTTAGCTACTCGGTCAATTTTGACAACTTTCTCGCTAAACTCTTTTGCTTCTTCGTCCATGTATGCCATTTAAAACTCCAATC
>JAGOHK010000125.1 GCA_017996175.1 Leptospiraceae bacterium | reverse complement strand
GTTGTCTATTCTCAATCAGGAAGAAATTTTAAAGTCACTGAATACGGAATCTTGAATTATGCAGATAGTAAAAATATAGTTACGCAAGATGTTTTGAAAGACAAAGAGCGGATGAATAAAATAAGCTTTCCTCCTCAGTTAAAGTTGTTTGCACCCAAGGAACAAATCCTTGAAGCAGATACTACTAAGAAATCAGATTTAATTGGAAATAGAGGAACACGTTTTGTTATTCCTGAAAATGCGTTTGTGGATAACACGGGTAAGCCGGTTGAGGGACTAGTTACTGTTACAGTTGTGGAAATCATTGACGAACTGGATTTTATTACCTCCGGACTTGGGCTTGTATATTATAGCAAATATGGAAAAGAGTTATTTCTTTTATCTGGAGGAGTTTTTAAAATTGAATTCAGACAAGGGGAACAAAAAGTACAACTTGCCCCCGGCAAAGTAGTGGAAGTGCAGTTTCCCGATATTAGCCCCAAAGAGTCATTTAGTTTATACTATATGGATGAGTCTGGAATTTGGAATTTAAAATCTTCTCTTTCGAATAACGACCGAATGGATGCGGGGACGATTGATAAAGATAATTACCAAGGTAAAAAAATTGTAGGAGTTCGGATTGCTTTAATTGATAAGGCGGGTTACTGGAACTTTGCGTTTCCAGAATTAAAGCATACTTGTTTAAAAGGAACAATCGATGATAGTAAATCTCCAATGGGGGATAATTTGCAAATTACAGTGGTTACCTTGGATGTTAGAGGATTTTTTAGTCGCACTACAAAGGAAAAAGATTTTTCGGTCAATTCCTACAAAAAAAGATTAGTGCGCGTTCTTGTTATTGATGAAAAAGGAAACTTAGGAATTTCGAATCAGTTGACTGCTTCCGACAAAAATGGAGATGATAGAATTCCAGATGGTGCGGATAATTTTAAGCAACCTATTGGTAAAATCGAGCTTAAGAAAATTTCATCAGAGATATGGAATGACGAAAAGGCTTTCAGGCAACTTCTCAATCTTCCCGAAGAGAAATACTTTGTGAAATATAGAAAATAAAAAATTCAATACTCAGAATTTTTTGGCATTGAAGTACCGAGCAATGTTGTTCAATTAAGAAAAACATTTAAAGATTACCATGCGAAGGTGTTGGGCGCGATCAAGGCAGGGTGGATGAACACACGCCAAGGCTATGGGCATGGATAAAATATTGAGGATTATTAAATTCATCCGTGTTAATAGCGTCGGCGTGTGTTCCAACTCAATGCTGCTTCTTGGGGCGCAGCATAATGTGGTGAAAAAATTCTTAACTTGAAAGCATTGGACATCGCTTGGTGGTTGTGTGGCAAATTTATTTTCACCCAATGAATCTCTCGATTTAGTATATATTGACAATTATAGGTTTTTTCCGAAACTGACTTCGAGGTCAAAAATGCGTAAGGTAATTGAATATTTTCTCTCCAAAAGTCTTCTTATCAATCTATTAACTGGTCTTATAATACTTGTAGGTGGCTTTAAGGCATTTACAATGAACCGCGAAGCTTTTCCAAATATTAATTTTGACATTGTTACTGTCACTACTCTCTATCCCGGTGCCTCTCCGGCAGAGGTGGAAAAACTAGTAACTAAACCAATTGAAGAGAGTATTAAATCGGTAGACGGGATAAAAGAATATAGATCCACATCAATTGAAAATCGTTCCGGAATAGTAATTACAATTGACCCAAATGCGAAAGATTCCCAAAAAGTGGTAGACGATATAAAATCCGCAGTGGATAGAACAGAGGATTTACCCGAAGATTCTAAAAAACCGATTGTTCAGGAAATTACTTCTAGTCGTAGTCCTGTAATTGAAATTAATCTAGGTGTGAAAACAGACACCAACGGCAAACCAGTATTAACCGAAAAAGAGTTTAAACTCAAAGCAAAACAATTAGAAGATATGCTCTTAGATATTTCTGAGGTTGGTAGAGTTGTTCGTCGCGGCTATCGAGAAGCAGAGATGCATGTGGATATTGACCCGTTTGCGCTAGATAGAGTTTCACTTAGCACACAACAAATCATCATGGCTCTCAAAGGAAAAAATATTAATTTTCCAGGGGGGACGATCGCAGATTCTGGAAAAGAAGCTTTGGTTAGAACAGTCGGCGAGTTTGATACAGAAAGTGAAATCGAAAAAGTATTTATTCGTTCGAATGACGCAGGGCGCGGTATTATCGTAAAAGATGTAGCAAAAGTAAAAGAAGATTTTGAAGACAAACAATACATCGAAAAGGTAAATGGTCTTTATTCGATAGTTTTAGTTGTGGTAAAAAAAGAACGCGGTGACGCAATCAAACTTGTGGATAAAGTCAAAAAAGTAGTCAATGACTTTGGTTCTACCCAGTCTGATTTTATTACCTTATCCTATGTAAATGATTTATCGAAATATATCAGAAGGCGACTCGATGTATTGGTCTCAAACGGCTTACAAGGATTTGTCTTAGTTGTTATTTCTTTATTTTTCTTTTTAGGATGGAGAGTTGCCGTTATGGTTGCCCTCGGTCTCCCACTTGCCATGGCGATGACCTTTATCATATTAGATTATATGGGGATGACTTTAAATCTAATTTCTATGTTAGGACTCATTATCGTAGTAGGGATGTTAGTCGATGATGCAATTGTAATCAGTGAAAATATTTATCGTTACCTAGAAGAAGGGGTTGAACCTTACGAAGCTTGCGTTCGAGGAACGGTTGAGGTAATTGCCCCAGTAACCGCTACTATTACTACAACCATCGCTGCCTTTGGACCTATGTTATTTGTGACTGGAATTTTTGGAAAGTTTATTTATTCGATTCCGATGGTTGTAATCATTGCACTTTCCTCTTCTCTGTTTGAGGCATTTTTCATTTTGCCTTCCCATATCTATGATGCAAATAAACACGGAATAAAAAAGGGAGAAATCAAAGAAGAAGGACATTGGTTCATTCGAGTACGAGAAAGATTTTATCGTCCTTCGCTTTCGTGGGCGTTACGTCATAAATTTTCCACGCTCGGAATACTCTTACTTGTATTTGCGCTCTGTGTTGGTTCTCTTGTCAAGTTCGGCAAATTCAAATTATTCCCTGGTGGAGTCGAAATTTTTTTAGTTAAGATCAGCGCTGAAACAGGACTAACATTAGAAGAAACAGAAAAATTCGCTAGGGCTGTAGAAAGGGAAGTTTCTTTACTTACACCTTATAAGGAAAAACCAGTTACAGGAATCGGAAGTAAAATTCAATTTTTCTTTCATTCGATAGGCATGGTCAAAAACGATAAATTTTATACCGGGGAAGTTGATAATTATGTTACCCGCGTGGGAATTATTCAGAAAGATGTAAATGATCCTTTTACAAAACGAGGGAAAAATTTTGCACAAGTAGTGGTATATCTTACGCCTGACGCAGAGAGAAAACGAACGACTGATGAAATTATAAATTACCTTCGAAAAAGAACTGAATGGCTAATGAATGAAAAAGCTCTCGCTGTCGCCAAACAGAAAGAAGCCGCAAGATTAAACCAAGAAAAATTGAAAAATAAACCAGAAGAAGTTGTTCCGATTGAAATTCCAGATGAATTTAAGGAGTTACAAGGAAAATTAGTTTCTCTAGATTTAGAAGCAATGCAAGGTGGACCGCCTGTTGGTAAACCCGTTGCGATTGAAATTAGGGGAGATGATTTTACTACTTTAAAAAAGATTGCTCAGGAATTCAAAGACATTATGGGGCAAGTTGAAGGTGTTATTGATATAGGGGATGATTTTAATGATGGAAAAGATGAAATTCGTCTTACCATCGACGAAGCGTTAGCCGCTCAAGCAGGAGTCTCTGTCCAACAAATTGCACTTGCAGTAAATACAGCTTACCAAGGAACTGTAGCAACTACGATTAAACGTGCAGAGGAAGAAGTGGATGTTCGGGTTCGTTTTCCTGAAAATTTTAGAACTTCTATTCGTTCCCTAGATAAAATATTTGTAACAAATAATATGGGAAATTTAATTCCAATTTCTAGAATGACTAAATACCGAAAGTTACCGGGGATAGCCGCGATTAACCACTTAGATGGAAAACGACTATTAACCGCTACAGCTAACTTAGATGAAACGAAAACAACATCCATGAAAGCAAACCAAGAAATCAAAAAACTAGTAGATGCAGCTAAGATCATTGATAAATACCCAGGTTATCGTGTGAGGTATGGAGGGGAGAATAAAGATACAGAGGAATCTATGGCGAGTTTGGGTCGATCGTTTCTAATAGCATTCTTTATTATTTTTATTATTCTAGTTTCTTTGTTTCGATCTTTTATACAGCCGCTTATTGTTGCCAGTGCAATACCGTTTTCTTTTATTGGTGTCATCATAGCGTTTGTAACCCATGATCAATACTTTAGTTTTTTAAGTTTTATTGGGATTGTAGGTCTTGCTGGTATCGTTGTGAACGATTCTATTGTTCTAGTTGACTTTGCTAACCAGCTTCGCGCACAACGTCCGGACTTAAGTTCCCATGAATTATTGCTCGAAACTGGATGTGTGAGACTACGTCCAGTTATCCTGACTACAGTAACTACAGTACTTGGAATTTTGCCTACAGCTTATGGGATTGGTGGGGCGGATCCATTTTTAATGCCAATGGCTCTTGCGATTGGTTGGGGGCTTGCCTTTGCGACTTTTCTGACATTGATTATAGTTCCAGTTCTCTATAAAGTAGTGATGGATATTCAAATCTGGTTTGGTGAAAAGTTTTTTAGTAAAGGTGTAAAGCCAGTCGCAAATACCTAGAGAGATGCATAAACTATGTTATTAAAAAAGAATAAAGATTACCACGGATGAACACAGATGAACACGGATGGATTTAATAATCCTTAATCTTTTTTATCCGTGTAAATCTGTGTTCATCCGTGGTAGAAAAAACAAGGAAAGTAAATGAGTTTAAATTGTGGTATTGTTGGACTTCCAAACGTGGGAAAGTCTACTATTTTTAATGCGCTTACAAAAGCTGGAGCGCAAATGGCAAATTATCCGTTCTGCACAATCGAGCCGAACAAAGGTATCGTAGAAGTTCCTGACAGGAGATTACAGAGATTAGCCGAAATCTATAATCCTAAAAAGATTATTCCTACTGTAATGGAATTTGTAGATATTGCTGGTTTAGTAAAGGGTGCTAGCACGGGTGAGGGACTTGGAAATAAATTTCTTTCTCATATCAGGGAAGTAGATGCGATTTGTCATGTTGTAAGAGCATTCGAAGATGCTAATATTACACATGTTCATGGAAAAGTTGATCCAGTAGAGGATGTGAGCATTGTAAATTATGAACTCATTCTTTCTGACTTAGAAAGTTTAGAGAAACAATTTCCGAAATTGCAAAAGTTAGGAAAGACAAACAAAGAAGCAGCAGAGTCTACTCTAGTGATGGAGAAAATTATAAATATCCTCCGTGAAGGCAAATGTGCACGTCTTCTAGAAATGACTCCAGAAGAAAAAAAGATTGCTTTGAAATTTAATCTAATCACTTTAAAGCCAGTTTTATATTGTGCAAATATTTTAGATTCGGATGTGAGTAATAAGAATAATCCGCTCTTGGATAAAATTTATGTTATGGCAAAAGAAGAGGATGCGGAAGTAGTTGTGTTATGTGGTAAAATCGAGGAAGAAATTTCCGGACTCGCCCCTGATGAACAAGTAGAATTTCTAAAAGATATTGGTGAGACAGAAAGTGGACTCAATCGAATGATTCGTTCCGCCTATAAACTTTTGAGTCTTGTGACATTTTTAACAGCAGGTGAGCAAGAAGTTCGCGCATGGACTACACTTGTAGGAAGCTCTGCTCCCAAAGCTGCGGCTGTGATTCACTCTGATTTTGAAAAAGGTTTTATCCGAGCTGAGGTGATGGCATTTGAAGATGTAGATCGGCTGGGTTCACCTGTAAAAGTAAAAGAAGAGGGAAAATTAAGACTTGAAGGCAAAGACTATATTGTCCAAGATGGGGATGTAATTTATTTTAGAATAAATGCATAGTAGACTGGAAAGGTTACTCGTCTTTAGCCTCGAGAGTCTATAAAACGAGGAACCTTTGACTACTGAGAAACAATCTCTCATGAATATTGCAGCCGAATTTGGCTCAAGAGTTCTTACTTTTATCGCGAAATATACTTCTTATGTATACGCGGTTTCTGTTTTCTCAGTGGCTTTTTCGGGGCTAGTAAGTACTATTTTTGCGCTCTTTTATTTTGATGCAATCAATCTAGTTGTCTCTGACACAGTCATGACAATTTTGAAATTTTTTATAGTTGTCTATTGGATATTAATTACCATTCAACATGGTTTTCTTGAACGTATAGGAATTAGTGGATTTGGAAAACATATTCAAGTAGTGAACCGTTATGTGAAAGTGAATCCTAATATTAAAATACTTGATGATCTAGAAGAGGACGATTACCGAAAGCTACTAAATTCCCTTGTTGCACTTCCCGGATTTCTTGCATTTAATCTTTTTGTCTGGATATTTGTGCTCATTATAATTATGCTTATGCTTGGAATTTTCTTAGAGGGGTTTAATGGTAGTATCCTCATCTCTATGATCACCATTGGTATTATTGCACTCTATGATACAGTTTGTTTTACTATGATTGCAAGTGAAGTTCTTACCGGTAGCATTCGAGAGAAATGTAAACGAATCATGTATGAAAAAGGAATAGAATTTACCGACAAACCGCTTACTACGGTGATGATAAAATTTGTGTTCTTCTTGATACTACTCGCAATTTCTCTTTATCTTTCCAATACAGTTATCTATTATAACCATGAAAATATTGAGAAAGTAATTAGTTTTTCGATTTTGGCGATTATCTTCTCTTCTTTATTTGCGTATATGATTTTTAAAATCATATACAATGCGTTAAAACAAATTGAATTAGCTGCTTATGATTTGATGCGGGGTGGTTCAGGAATTATTTTTCCACGCTCTCTAGATAAAGAATTTATCAATGTTGCAACTGGGCTAAATAAAGCATCCAAAACAATCAATGACTACAAGCTAAGTCTTGAGGATAAAGTCAAACAAAGAACTTTAGAGCTTCATGAGGCTAATGCTGAGTTGGTTGAAAAGGGCGAGATCGCAAAACAAGAATTAGAATTAGCTAGAAATATCCAGCAGGGAATCATTCCAGATGAGCTAAAAACTTGGAATGGAATTTCATTTGCTACTTATTACGAGCCTATGGGTTTGGTGTCGGGAGATTACTATGACGTATTTACTTTTCCGAAAAAACTTTTTGTTCTAATGGCGGACGTTTCTGGACATGGAGTGCCCGCTGCTATGATTACAATGGCGGCTAAACAAGCTTTTTCGCAGGTGATTCGAGAAGATAAAAAACCAGCAGCGATATTTAAAGAAGTCAATCAAATCATTTTAGACCAAGTAAAAACAAGTGATTATCTGTCTGCTTTTCTTTTAAAAATAGATGAGAAAAATCGCCTAACGTATAGTAATGCAGCTCATCCACACGCAGTGCATTATGTTCATGCAAGACAGGAATACCAACTTCTAGATACTGAGGGAATGTTCATTGGATCAATTGAAGAAGCTTCCGAATTTTACGAGAATAAAGAATTAAAACTACAAAGCGGAGATCGAATCTTCCTTTACACAGATGGAGTTTTAGAGCACAAAAACATGGCAGGCGAACAATTTGGATTAGACCGTTTCATTGAAACTCTTTCGCATAATAAGAATCAGCCACTACAAATTCAATTGAACCAAGTAATTGAAAACTTAAAACAGTTTATGGGAAATGCACCCATTCGAGATGATATTTCTATGATAGCTATTGAACTAGATTTAAATTGGACAAAGTTCACAGAGCTTTTTAATACTGGTCTTCAATTCTTACGTGAGAAAAAATTGGAAGATGCTCTTACTAAATTCCTAGAAGCTTTAAGAGTGGTTCCTTCTTTTCTTGCCCTCCAGTTCCATATTGCCCTTGTTCATTACCATTTGGAACAAGTGGACAAAGCTCTTGAGTATATATCGGTTTACCTCCGTGAGCATCCAACAGATCGAAAGGCTTTGCAATTAGCTATTAATATTTACACCAAACTCGGAAATGCAGATGAGGCTAATCGTCTTTTGGCGAAACTAAATAGTTTGGTGAATGAGTAGTTGATGAAATTCATTATTCATAGTCATTTTTTTATGATATTAATTTTTTTTTCTCAGTGTATGGTTACTTATCCGAGGGATAAATGTCAGGAAATTTTAAGTATGCTAAATTTACAGGCTTTTTACTCATTTGGGAAAGCCTGTTTGCAATCCACTAGCGAAAATGATCCAAATAATTCAACAAGGTGTGCTGCTCTTGCCTATCTAAATTTAGCTTGTAAAACTAAACCAGAGACGATTTATAAAATGGAAGTAAGTTTGGATGACTCCAAAAAAGAGGCAAGGGAAAAAAAGAATGGGCAGGGGAATACTATTCTAGCCCTCCTTCTTTTTAATGATTTGCTGGACAAAAGTTTTCTGTCTGAGCAAGGTGAGAATTTAGCAAATTTACTTATTTATTCGGTGATGAAACGGAATGAACAAAGTCCACTCAATGGACAAATGAAAACTATATCCTGTAATCAGTCTGGAACTGCCGATGTTTTTGCAATGAATACTCAGTATAGCATAGATTTTTATAATTGTCAACATCTTAGTAATTCTATTGCCAGCGATTATTCGAGCCTTACATGGAATGGAAGATTTACGGGAATCCTAACTTATACTGGTAACTCCGCAGAAAATTACTTTTTAGATGATGTGTTTATGTCAGGGACTTTGCAGTACGCAGGAATTATACGAGATCGTCTATTTGGAGGTAAGTCAATTAACGAAAATTGTAGTGTGGAGGTAAATTATAGTTTTCCCCGCAGCACTTACTACTTTTGTGGTAAATCAAATCGTCTTTAATCTTATTTTTTATTTCCTTCTTTCGCGAATAGCATAGCCAGTGTAGGTTACACAACATATACCAGCAGGTCCGAGGTAACCCCTATTTTTGGCATAAAGTTAAATCAAATTTTCTAAGATCGCTTTAAATAAATTAAAGTGGGAGTATCTTGTGGTAAAATAGAATTAACCTTATTAAAACAGTCCTTTGCCAGAGAGTATTTCCCAGAATGAAAAAGTTTAACTCCTTCTTCAAAATCTATCTTTATGGAATCAATCGCAGTTATTTCTTTTTCTGATAATCCATCATAGATTTGATACACGACTACTTTTTGTTGTTTGCCTTTTACTTGAACAATATCTAAAAGACGAGAGTGGTAATTCTTTGTTAACTCTTGCATTACACTTTCAGAAACGATAATTGGTGTTTTATATTCTTTAGTGAGTCCTTCTAGTCTTGCGGCTAGATTTACTGAATCAGAAATTACGGTGCCGTCCATACGATTATCTGCACCAATAATCCCAAGCATCAAATTTCCCGTGTGAATACCAAACCCCACTTTGATTGGTTTATAGCCAGTATTCGCTCTATGATTGTTATAAATATCAACTTCCTTACACATTTGAATAGCTGATTGAACTGCATCTTCTGCTGTGACCGGAAACAAAGCCATAATTGCATCTCCAATGTATTTATCTATAAATCCATTATTTGAAATGATATGGGGATTCATTCGTTTGAGGTAGGCATTGATAAAATTAAAATTATCCTTTGGACTCATTGTTTCCGAAAGATTTGTAAATTCCCTGATATCGGAAAATAATACAGTCATTTTCTTTTGAACCTGGTCTCCGAGGCTAATATCCATTACACTTTCTTTTTGTAGTTGTCGTAAAAATTCGGTCGGAACGAACTTACTAATAACTTCATTTGTTTTGAGTAAATTATTTGAAAGTCTTTCTACTGAAAAGAAAGCCTGTGAAAATCTCTGCGAAAGAAGATAAGATTGAAAAAATAGAAATAAAAATACTCCAAATGGAAAAATCAAAATAGGGGAAACGGAAGAAAATATAATCAGTTCATTTTGGTAAAAAATCTCTCCTATAAAAGTAGCGAATAAAATTAAAATTCCAATTAACGCCGCTTTTGCACCTTCAACCTTATTTTTGATAGCGATAAACATCATTCTAAATATATTTATAGAGAGTAAGATTATAAATATTTGAAATGGAATTGCGGTATAACTATAGATAGTTGCTCTTGTTGTGATTACTAGAATTACTCCGGCAGTTACAATCGACCATATAAAATACTCCAAAATTTTGCGACGAGGAGTTTCAAATAAAGTTGCGAGAAATTGATAAAACACTCCGATCGAAAGAAAAAAGGAAATATACTCCAATTTCACTTGTGTTTCAAAACCTCTAAAAGGAAGGTTTGGAACAAATAATCTTTCTCCTGTAACTCCAATTCGAATTGTGGAGCAAATACAAAATAGCCCCAACAGTAGACTGGTAGTATCCACTCTCCGTAAAAAATATAAACCAAAGTGGTAAATCGCCATGATGAGTAAACTTCCCACCAGAAAAAAATCAAATGCAATCAACCATTGTTTGTAATCAGAAATATCTTCCGCGAGTCCCAATTCAAAGTCTGCCCAAGTCCCTCCTTTTCTATGTGCGAAGTTTGAAATTTGTAAAACAAATTCATTTTCTCCTTCTTTTAGATTTACATAACTCACAACAGGATACCACTCTGCTTTTTCGTCTAATTGCGATTTGCCCGGAATACCGTTAGTTGCTACTTTGACTCCATTTACCCAAAGAGTATAGGCACTGTACATATCTCCAATCCTAAGTCCATAAGGTTGTGGTTTTTCGTGAACAAAAACTTTCAGTTGATATGTGGCAAATGCAAGATTGGATAATTCTTTTCCTTCTACTTTTTTTGAGTTCCAAAGAGCGGGAACTTCCATGTAATCCAGATTTTCGACACTCGCTACTTTAAATTCTTCTGGTGTAAAAAGGTGATTATAGTAAAACTCCCATTCACCGTAGAGTTGAATTCTTCCTTGTTTTTCGAAATCCCAAGCTCTTAGATCGATTTGACCTAGTTTGGCGGTTGGTGCTTCGTATATTCCTTTTTCACTTTTGCAGGATAGCCCTAGAATAAGAATTAGAACAGATAGAATCTTTGTCATAAGGGAGTCATACTGAGGAGTTCAATAGAAATTTCATTCTTTTTTCTTTCTGCTGCAACAAAAATAAGTTCTACTGTTTTTTTGCCAATTACCGATTAGAAATAAAAAGAGGTAGAATTTTATGATGCGTTCTTTGTGGACAGCCGCAACAGGGATGAATGCCCAACAATTTCATATAGACACAATTTCCAATAACTTAGCTAACGTGAACACAACTGGATTCAAAAAGAATCGGGCTGATTTTGAAGATTTGGTTTACCAACACCAAGTATTAGCAGGAACTCCAGCAACAGCAGTGAGTGAAATTCCGACCGGAGTCAACGTCGGTCACGGGGTTCGCGCGGCAGCTTCTCAGAAATTATTCGAAATCGGTTCATTCCAAGCAACTGGAAACAAACTCGATATGGCGATTACTGGCGAAATGGGATTTTTCAAAATCCAAATGCCAGATGGAACTTTCGCTTACACAAGAGACGGGTCTTTCAAAATTGATTCGAACCAACAAGTAGTTACCTCAAACGGTTATTTATTTGAACCTCCAATCGTTCTTCCTGAAAATGCTATCTTAAATACTCTCCAAGTTGCAGAAGGCGGAGAAGTGACTGTTAAAATCGGAAACGATATTCGACCAACTGTTGTGGGGCAAATCGAACTTTACCGCTTTGTAAATCCTGCTGGTCTGCAAGCAATTGGAAAAAACCTTTTTAAAGAAACAGTTGCCTCTGGTCCCGAAATTGCAGGTGTTCCTGGAACAGAAGGAATGGGAGATATTCTACAAGGTTTCTTAGAAATGAGTAACGTAAAAATTGTTGAGGAAATGGTTGCCATGATCGTTGCGCAAAGAGCCTACGAGTCTAATTCCAAAGCAATTCAAACCTCAGACAGTATGTTATCTACTGCTATCTCGCTTAAGAGATAATAGATATTAGTCGCTCTCAATGTTTAGAAAAGGTGAGTTAACGAGATTTATTTCAAGAAAATGTCACCCTGAGCTTGTCGAAGGGCGACTTAATTCAATTAAGTTATGGATTCGACAAGCTCACCATGACAATCTATTTAGTTTCGTAAAATCCTTATCAATCTTTTTTTTCCTCCTAAGTCATCAATCCCTCTCTGCAAATTCCCTTTACTTAAAACCAAGAGTCATATTAGAAAAGCCCGTTGTGAAGTTAAGCGATATTGCAAGACTCCATAAAGATTTACAAGATAGAGTGATCTTTGAAAAGTTGGATGAATTAAAAATTCTTTCTCTAGAAGATGTGAAGTCCATGTTACCAGACTCATCTGAGATAACTTTTTATGGAAAAGAATGTATTTTAATTCCTCTCAATAAAAAATATTCGAAGGAAGAAATTTTAGATTCCTTAGAAAAAGAATTTCATACTAAACTAGGAACAACGGATGTAGAGGCTAAGATCCATTATCTGGGAGAAGAAGAAAATCTTCCCTCTGAAGGTGTAGAGCTCAGGTGGAATAATATCCCAAAACGAGTTACACCTGGTCAGAAAATATTTTCCCTTGATTTTTATGTAGATAAAGATAGAGTCTATTCTAAGAAATTAAAATTTTTAGTAGAAACTCCGACTACTACTGTCGTTGCAGCTAAGAATATTCCACGAAATGCAAAACTTACAAAAGATGATTTTACTGTGAAGACTTTTTATTCTGCTGATTCAATTCCAGATGGATTTCAAAAAGACATTAGCGGATACACTGCGATAGTCGCAATTACCGAAGGCTCGGTGATCCGAAAAAAACAAATCCGAGAAATTCATCTAGTAGAGAAGGGAACCGAAGTTGATGTAGTCTATATGAAAGGTGCTTTATTCGTTCGAGGTAAGGGAATTGCTAAAAATTCCGCCAACGAAGGGGAAAGCGTCAAAGTAACGAGCCTGTCCACAAATCACCTATTAACAGGCAGAGCAATGGACAAAGGAGTAGTAGTAATCGAATGAAAAAGAATAATTTTTTTACCACAGATGAACACGGATTAACACGGATTATTGGGAGAATAACATTGATTCTTATCTGTGTTCATCTGTGTTCATCCGTGGTAATCTTAAATGCGCAGTCGCTTTGGGTGGATCGTAATCCTTATGCGAATGGTCAGGATATTCGGTTAGGCTCTGTTATCCGCGTGCTCATTAAAGATGGACTGAAAGGCGATTATGTGTATGAAGGTGCAAAGGATGATTCCTTTGTGATTCGCTCTCATCCTGACAAAAAGATTGTAGATGAGCTGAGAGGATTTACGGCAGATAGAAGTTTTGCGCATAGACAAAATGGAAAATCCAAGTCTACAGCAAAAATTTTGGGAGCAATGTCAGTCCTTGTTACAGGAGTTGATCCAACAACAGGATTACTCACATTAGCCGGAACTAGAGAAGTTGGATTTGATAACGCAAAAAATAGTCTAAAACTTTCAGGAATCATTTCTCCTTTAGATGTGCGAGATGATAAGACCGTAACCAGTGATATGGTTGCCAATTTAAAAATAGAATACCAAACAGCGCCTAACAAAGAAAACCTCACTGATCCTGACATCAAGCTAAAAACCAAGAAAAACGCAAACGGAACTGAAACCATCCAGAAAGCAGAACTTTCTAATGACGAAAAACAAGCTATCATCCTAAAACAAATGAAGCGCCTACTAGGAGAAAGCCAATGAAAATATTACTACGCGATTATTTTTTATTATTAGGAGCGATTGTTTCTATGTCACCCCCGAAATTTTCTATCGGGGGTCTCAAGAAATTGAGATTCCCGATAAGGGATTTCGGGAATGACAAATTGGATTACTGGTTCGTTCATAGACTTTGTTCATTTATGGTACTCCTTTTTACTTTTTCCTCTCTTTCCGCAGTTGAAGTTAAACTTAAAGATATTTCTCGTATTCAGGGGCTAAGAGATAACCAGATCACCGGCTACGGGATAGTAACCGGTCTTTCGGGAACTGGAGATACAAAAAGTGCAGTCACAAACGAGGCAATGAAAAACTACCTCAAGAACCAAGGACTCGCTGGGGCTGGAAATGCCAAGGGTGCGAATATCACTCGTAATATTGCCTCTGTTTTTATCACCGCTACCATTCCTTCCCACGCAAGACTTGGGGATAAGATTGATGTGACTGTATCGTCTATCGGAGATGCAAGGTCTTTAGAAGGAGGAGTTCTCATCCAATCTCCTTTGAAAGGGGCTAACAACGAAATAGTCGCTGTGGCAAGTGGAGTTCTTTCTTTTGGTGGAAAGGATAATAATCGTTCTGCGCAGCCTTATAACGCTACTTCCTATTTATATGGAAATACAGCCAATGTATTCACAGGCTCCAGTCATACAAAAAATTCCCCTAAGACAGTTGGAACGATAGTCGCCGGAGCAATTGTTGAAAAAGAAATTAAATCCGAGTTCTTCGCAAAAGACAATAAGTATAGAATCATCTTAGAAAATCAGGACTTTGCTACCCTTAGCTCTGTAGACCAACTGATTAAAGATAGAGTGAAGGTGGAAACGAAAGTTCTATCCCCAACAGAAATTGAAGTTACCATTCCCGATGAGTCTGCTATCGTTAGCACTCTCGCGGCAATCGAAAACCTACAGGTAACTCCAGATGGAAAAGCTCG
>JAGOHK010000124.1 GCA_017996175.1 Leptospiraceae bacterium | reverse complement strand
AACTCCTTATTAGACTCTACTTTCTTAGATAAAAAATTCAAACTTTTAGGAGAACGAATTTGTCCCAGGCTTTCAATCGAAATACGAACTAATTTATTATCTTTACTACTCGCCGCTTCCTGTAATAGTTCGACAGCGTCCTCTGCATTTAACATTCCCAGTGACCAAGCAGCGCCATATCTACCTTCTCCGTCTTTTTCCTGTAGGACTTGTTTTAGAATCGAAATACTTTCTTTGTTTTGAAGCCAACCAAGAGACTGGGCTAAAATTTCTCTATCTGGATTTGATTTATCTGCCGTTAAGGTCTCTAGTTTTTTTCGGGAAGGTTCATATTTATATCTTCCGAGCACGAATGCAGATGGAGCAAATACAGATTTGTCGCTAGACTCTAAAAATTTTAGAATCTGTTCTGCGGTTTTTAAATCATATAAACTGGAAATTACATCGGCTGCCGTAAATTGGATTTCGCGGTTTTTATCCTTGAGGTATTCAAGCAAGAACGGATTAGCAGAGTTATCTCCTATTTCTTTTAGCGCTAGGACAGAATTTTCCCTTCCTTTCTCAAAGTCTTTTCCGATTGCTTTTGCGAGAATGGAAATTGCTTTTTTACTTTTGATTCTTCCGAGTGCTAGGTAAGTAGCGGCTAACGTAGGAGAAGGTTCAGAGGTTTCAGCTAACTTGAGTAATAAAGCCTCCCCCTTTGTAAGTTTTAATTTACCAATTACCATCGCGTAAGTTTTTGCTTTTTCGAAATCCTTATTCGAACTTGCCATAGAGATAATTTTATCTCCAGAACTACCAACTCCAATAGTAGCAAGCGATTCTACAGCAAGTAATCTATAAGTATGATTTTCGGAATCTAAATAGGGAATAATGGAATTAGCCGCAGAAGGGTCTTTCATTCTGGTAAGAGCATCTAACACAATATCAGTAGAAATTTCTTTGTCCAAAAAAAGTTTCGTTATATCTTGGGTAGACGCTTTGTCCTCGAAATCTCCAAGGGCTAATGCGGCACTACCTCTCACAGCAGGATTGGAATCTTTTTTTAATAGAGATCGTAGTTCAGGAATATAGGTTTTATCTTTTGATTTCGCTATTTCCACAATTGCTTGAGAGCGCTCATTCCATTGATTCGATTTTAACTCTCGCAAAAGTTCTTCTTTGGTTTTCATCGGCTCCTCTTGGATAACGGGAAGTGCACTTGGTTTATCAGGTCCTTTGCAATTTGAAAATAAAAATAGAATAACAAATAGTAAAAAAGTTGGTTTCATATTATCACACAATTACAATTCGCACACTTTGCCATTAAACTTGCGATATTTATATCTGAGGCAGGTACGGGATTTCCACATTCTTTACAGTTAATTTGCATATTCATTTCCTAATTTATTCGGTTGGTTGGATATATTTATATTGGTGAGGCTCACGGGTAAACCTTTTTAATTTCGCGATAATTTACAAGCTCTAAAAGAATACCACCGACTTGCACTGCGCCCAGTCAAACGTGTGGGCGCTGATAAAAGAACGATATGGGCTCAAACCAATCTAAGAATATTCAGAAAATTTCGTATCTTTTATCGGGGCTCTCGGTGTTAGCGTAGCGATCGGTGGTAATCTTCATAGCCCTTACTTAACTGTTAGGAATCTTCTTTTCTACAGCTTGTAATTCCGCTAATTCCTTTTTCCAAGAGGACATATCTTTTCTTGCGATGGTGAGTTTATCTCCCGTTATCCCCGAATTTTCAATCGAATACTCAATGAGTTGAATTCTAGATTCCAGTTCTCTCATTTTGTAACCAATATAAACTCTTTGTTCTTCGGGGGTAATATCAGCTTTCCCCGGAGCCTTAGGAACTGCACTACCTGGCTCTGATCTTCTGGCATTTACTTCCATCACAGCGAGTTTAGAATCCATTTTAGAAACAATATCCATTTCTTTTCTTCTATCTGCGACTTCAGCCTCAGTGAGAGGGGCTTTTAGTTCCGACGGAATGTAAATATTTTTAGGATACTTGGAAGCAAACGCATTCCATTCTTCCTTTACTTTTTCTTTTCTTTTTTCAGAAGTGTCTTGTTTTGCAAGATGAGGCCAGAGTCTTTCCGCCTCAGCTTCCAGCGACGAATCCTCATTAGCCGGAGCAGGCGCATCTGAAAAATTAGAAAACCCACTACTGGAAGTAGAAGAATTATCACTCATGTCCGTTCCATTTGAATTTGCTTTGGTAGTTTTTTTCTTTTCCGAAAGTGGCAAAAAAACAAATACTAATGCAATCACTGCAAGTGTTATAACACCAATAATTAAAAATTTTTTATTCATAAAATACTCCTTATTGATTTTACGAAACGGGAATTACAATCCCGTTTTAGCAACAAACTATTAAGCAAAAATTCCGATTAACCAAGAAATTGCTTGTCCGAGAATACTGTCTGTTAGGAATTTTTTCAAATCCACCGGGTTTCTATTTAACTGGTCATAGTACCAAGCATTGTATTCCGAAACTTGTGGAATGGTTACTCCGTATTTTGCGTTAATGGCTTTGATTAATTCATTTGCCATTACAGCGTGACCATACATATTTGGGTGAACTCCATCTAAACCAAAAATACCAGGTTGATTTGGAAGAGGCCAAGCTGCTTTTGCAGAGCCTGGAGAATATCCACTTGTGCTTCGGATGGGACGACCATTTTCTTTAATATCATCAAACAATACTTTTGCGTCTGCGAGTGCAAACCCCATCGCTGTAGCTTGGGCTTTTACTTCATTATTCATAGTAGTTAAAAAGTTTGTAATCGTTGCAAGTTCAGTATCATCTAATACTTGGTCTGGACTAGAAACAGAACTTCGGAAAAATGCTTTACTTCCTGAATAACCCGGTCTATTTTGTGGGTCAGTATATTTCTCTAAAAATGCGATAGCCGTCACATTCGGAATTGTAAATAAAATTCCACCTTTCAAACTACCCATTGCAGCCAGTCTTCTCATGGACTCACGAATGTCTTTTGTAAATCTAGCTTGATCCAAACAAGCAAGGTTAGTCGCAAGAGCTGTACATAAAACGTGGTTAGCCGCTACACTTCCAAATAGGAAAGTTGGTTTTACTTTTTCCATTACTTGGATTTGTGTTCCTGAATCACGAAGTCCGTATTGGTGAAATTTATCTGGTTCCACACAATCAGGAGCAGTTACCCAACGATAAGTATACCAATACCAAGTTTCCCAATACCACTCTCTTACTTGTTTGGTTGCGCGGATATCTTCGCATTTGCCGCTAGTATAAAGAGCATTAGTATAATCAGCTCCAGTAATACCTGCGTGCGTTGGAAGAGCAACAGTACTTTCATTCCCACCGATAATTCCGCTTGCGAGACAAATAGGACCACAATTTAATTTTAAGATGTCTTCTAAGTTTGCGTAAGGACCGGCTAATGTATTGTATGTTACATTAGATCCTGCTTGTTTACTAACTAGTACCGGGTAAGCCCAGTCCTGTGTTTTTTTTTCAACGGTTACTCCATAGAAGCCCTGACTGAGCGAATCACCGATGACTCCTGGTTTTTGAAAGAGTTGTTGTACTGTCACTTGTGCAGAAAGTGAGATAGAACAAAAACTCAATACTAATAATAGTTTAATCGAATTTATTTTCATTGTTTTCCTCTTGTTTTCATTTTGATGGGGATTTATTACAATTTTTGGATGTATCAGGAAAATTTTACAATTTCTATTTTGTTTTTTTAAAACTATTTTTCTAGTGTAAGTTTAACTCCTTGTAGATACGGGCTATAACTTGTGTTTTCCTGTACTGAACCCCAAAAGTAATTATCGCAACTGGAGAAAGTCGCATTCAATTTCATTTTGCAACATAACCTTAAATACTAAACATCGAAGTAATTAAATTTATATACTATCTTTTTTTTCTAGCAAAGTTCCTAGCTAAAAAGTCGATGTTTTTAGAAAAGCGCCAGAAAGATGCGTTAACTCCAAATGGTTACCAATATGTTGAAATGAATTTAATTTCACAGAAACCTTTTGTTGTATTTTTTTCTTTGCCTTTTTTTATTTCTTTTAAGAGAATAATAAGTAAGGATGCAAATATATTGTAAAGAAACATGATGTATTCCGCCCGCGCACTGCGCGGGCGGAATACTCTAATTATTTTACAAAACATTTGCATCTCTACTTATAATTTGATAGAATTTGTTTTAGCTCTAGATTTTATCAAAATGCTCTTGATTTTACTAAGTAGTAGATAAAAGTTTGTAAATTAGGCAATAATAATGGAAATTTCATTTCGAGATAAAGGAAAATATAAAATACTCAAATTCGTTGGCAATTTGGATCTTTACTCTTCTGCCGTAGTAAAGAAGGAAGCGATTGCAATGATTGAAAATGAAGACCTTAAAGATCTTATTTTTGATATGAGTAAAATCAACTACTTTGACTCTTCTGGAATTGCCTTAATTGCCAATCTGCGAAAACGAATGTTAGACAGAGAAGGAACCTTTGGTCTACTTTCTATTTCATTCGAAATCAAATCTGTATTACAACTAGCTTCCATGGATCGCTTTTTTAAAGTGTATACAAAAGAAGAAGAAATCGAATAATTTTAAAATCGAATCGTATACTCTATCATATAATACTTTCCTATCTGTGTAGATCCATTTATGTCTGAATTCATATAGGCTTTCCATTGAGACTTTTTGGGAATCTCACTCATGCCGACCTTTACGGTTTTCATATCCCCCGTAAAAAAATAAGCATCTACCAAGTTTATCAAATATATTCCAAGTAGCGCATAAGACAAATTAGACACAGTGCGCCATTGAGAGTATACTGCGGATACACTCGTATTAAACTCATTGGTAATATACAATCCCTCTGTTGAAAGTGGTGGATTATAAGGATAATTCACCACATTATTTAGTAAACTTACCTCTTTGGCTTTATCCAATTGCGAAATATAATCTCTGTATTGGACAGCAAGATATGCACCTGTTCCTAAAAAGGAAAATAAAAAAACACCACCCTTAACTTTACGAAAGGTAGATTCATTTTCTACTCCACTCTTATATTGTCCCCAACCTGGAATAAAAACAGAACGAATAAAGTATTTTGAATCGGTAGTGGAATTATCTCCTGCACTAACTCGATTAGCCTCTTCGATTTTTTTTTCTGCGTCTTTACGGGTTAATCCTAAAATATAAAAATTATTTTTAACAAAAACTTTATTTAAAGGATTAATAATTTTTAGATCATAAACTCCTTCTTTTGCATTGGTAAGATCTAAAGTGAGTTTTAATTCAGTGCTGCTTATTCGGACAAAACTTTTTAATGGAATTTTTCCCTGCGCAGAAAACACTTCCACTCTGGTGTCTTCCATAAAATTATTTCCAGTAATAAAAATTTCCTGGAATCGTTCATTTTTTCCACCATAGTAGACTTCATCGACTGCCCCTTCTGGATCTAATGACTGAATAACAGAAAGAGATGTCCATTCGGAGGATACTACAATAATATCCTTATCATTAATAATTCCGATTCGGTATTCATATAATCCCGGATCTAATTTGCTAACTTTGTACTTTGTGTTTTTTACTTTTGTATCAATCTTTATTTTTTTAGTTTTAAATTCTCTAATTTCTAATTTATAGGATTTTGCAGCTTTAGAGGGACCCCATTCTATTTCTTGTTCTCCCCAAACTAAAGTTGGGAATAAAAACAAAAATACAAAAAATAGAAGATAACGTGCGTAAGCCTCTTTATTCAACATATAACCTCGGTTTACTAATAATCTGCGGCGGCTCAATTATATCTTCAGTCGGAATACTTACAAAAAACTCTGTTAGTAATGGCTCAGTATAAATAGTTTTTAATTTTCTATCTTTGTAAGCAACTTTTAGTTTCCAAAGATACTGTCCATTTGTTAGACGAGTCATGTCCTTAAAAAGAAACGTATTTTCTTTTGTATCCTTTTTAGCGATTAATATCTGGTTATCCCCTGCTAATTCATAAAACTCAATACTATAGAGTAAGGCTGATTCACTTTTTTCCCATTTGAATTCTAATTCTGTTTGGTCGACAGGATTAAAAACAAAGTCAGCCTCCGGCGTGATGGCAATAGTAACTGGAACTTCAAACGATGGCATTGTGAGAGTAAATTCTTTTTTTCTAGAAGGACTTTTTACAATACGTTCATCTTTTGCTTTATAATTCACAGAAACCGACCAGACATATTTTCCCGGTTTAATAGCAGAATCACTTACTATAAAATTAGACCTAGTAACTTCCACTGTTTCTTTAAAAATTTGTTTATTAGTTTCGTATTCTAAAACAGATACGTTATACGATATAGCCCTCTCCGTTGGCTCCCAGATAAGAGGAACCTGCCAATTATCATCTGGCTTAATTTCTTGTCCATCACCTGGACTTGTTAAAAGTGGAATAGGCGGATTCCTATAAGGAAATTTCAAAGAGAATTCATTTCTAATGGGGTTACTTCTAATTACCTGCCCATCCCAGCTTTTATAAAAAATATATAACTCCCAATAATAAATACCTTCTCCGATTGTCAGTGGGATTTCAAAAAGAGCATTTACATCAGTAGTTTGTTTTTGGAAAACAGGTCGGTTACGCACTTTAAACTTTTCCTGTACATCTAACTGGTAGTATACAGCTCGGTCATTTTTTTCCCATTGAAATAGAACTTCTTCTTTCTCACCCATCACAAGGTCAGAACCGGCTAATGGTTGTAATGCGACAGGAACTGGCATTTCTACCAATGGAGTCTTTACGGTAAACTGGGTTACGACGGGAGGGCTTTTAATTATTTTTCCTCTACTCGCATATAAAATGGAAATAGTCCAGAGCATATTTCCATCTCTCATTTTAGAAATTTCTTTAAAATTATAGGATGTATCCGAGGTTGTATTGCTATAAATAAGTCGTTTAGCTCCTTTATTTGCATCATAGACCTCAAGGTAGTAAGAGGCAGCCTTTTCATCTTTAACCCAACTAAAATCAATATCTTGTTTGGTAGTTAAGTCAATCATACTTCCCTCTAACGGGCTAATTGGTTTAGGAGTAGGTGAAGCAAGTAGAGTAAAGCTGTTATCCTCACTACGAGTGATTTCTTTATTCTCGCGGGATAATAGTTTTAGCCGCCAATAGTATTTACCTTCCGATTTAAAAACCACTTTTTTGGCAAATCCAGTAACTTGTCTTTCTTCCTCTCTTAAAAGTAGATTCGAAAAATCTGGATTATCCGAAACTTCTAAAATAAATACACCCGATGTTTCCGGTCTTTGCCACTTAAATGTTACAGCTCTTTCAAAATCCATATCCAACTCGGCAGAATTTTCTGGATAAATTAATTTGAGTTTAGCAGG
This sequence comes from Leptospiraceae bacterium, assembly GCA_017996175.1. Lineage (GTDB taxonomy): Bacteria > Spirochaetota > Leptospiria > Leptospirales > Leptospiraceae > UBA2033. Next base: position 7,467 of record JAGOHK010000124.1, on the reverse strand, counting down.
ATCAGCTATTTTAAATGAATTTACTCTTGAGAAATCAGACTTTCGTCCATCGGGTAAAATCCCTCTTACCCGCCAATACATGTCCCCGGGATCGTCTTTTATCTCAGGTAAAACGAAATTGTCCTTAGTATTTTGTTTCACAAGTACAGTAGAAAAGTCCGCCGTTTTAGACAATTCCAATTCATAGTTCGCAAACTCTCGATTATCCCGCCAGTTAAACAGAATTTTACTTCTCTGTACATAATCCAAACCAAAAGTCGCATTCGTTACAGGAGAAATAATCTCCGGAGGATATGGAATTTGTCTTTCTTCAATCGAAAATTTAGAGACGGGGGAAACGACAGGCGAAAGATCCGGAACCTTCGGACGAGTTGTTACACGAATATAAAATGTTCCCTTCGAGGGAATATCCGTATTGATATAATTTTCAAAAGAATCTATAGATTTTATTATGGAAGTAAAATCAGAATTAGTCGCAATATCGACCTTGTAAGAAGTGGAAAGTTCGTTTTTTGTCCAACGAAGCGCTAGTGTAGGAAGTTTTACGGTATAAGTGAATACTTTTCCATCGGGAGGTGTGGTAATCACTACAGCTTTTTCTCCAAAGATGGTTAATTTTCTTATCTCGCTATATTCCCATTTACCACCGACCGGATTTTTACCACCAATTCTCCAGAAATACACCCCAGGAGATAATCCTAAATTAACGCTAGTGTCTCTAAGACCCGATTGTTTTTTTACGATATTTTTAAATGATTTATCACTCGCAACTTGCACTTCTACAGAAATCCCTTTATCCAAAGCACCCCATTTAAACTCGGATGTAATTGTTTCTGCACTTGTAGAATAATACTTTCCGTCTGGTGGAGATTGTAAAAGAAATCGAATTGGTTTTACATCTATTTTATTTTCTCTTAACTCAGCAGTTTGATTGGTCTCAAGAATTTCTTCTTTTCCTTTTAAGGTTAATTTTGCTTGTCCCTTCTCTACTTGAATACTTACATTCTCATCTTCATTTTTAGATAATTTAACAGCACCACCTTTATCAATTTCAACCGTCTTATCTCCACTCTTAATACTTAATGTAGACTCTGCAGTTGAATCATCTTCTCTGGAAGTTGAAATAGAACCGTAATCAAAATTAATATTCAAATTTTTCTCAGACAAATCCACATAGATCATACTGTTGTCGGATAATCTTAATTTGGTTCCATCCTTTAAAGTAAGTACAGCATCTGAATAATCTAGTGTGCGAATAGTATCCTTATTAGCCACTGGAGCACTGCTTTCCACCTCGTCCCAAACCACACTGGAATCTATTTTACGATGAACATATCTTTCCTTAAATGTAATCTCACCTATGATCGGGTTATCCCCAATACCCCCTCTTCTACGAAAATCAAAGAAGAGTAGGATCGAAAATATAAAACTAATTAGAAGTAAAATTCCAATTGTTATAATTGAATCTTTAGAAGGTCTGCGCATACTATTACTTATGTTTACGTGTAAATACACCATCCCAGTTTTGACCGGGAGAAGATGTTTTGTAATAAGAACATCTGTCTATAAGAAGTTCTACAGCCTTATCTTTTTTGCCTTTTGCTTTTTCGGATTTTCTAAACTCCTCGATTGCCCTATCCCAATCTTGTTTTAAGTAAAGTGCAAATGCATGTTGGTAAATTTCAGCAGCCTCAACAATCGCGGGAGATGCATTTGATTTTTTATCAATCAATTCAAATAATTTGACGGGCTCGTTTTTTCCCTTTACACGCACAAGATCAAGTCCACGGGTAAATAATTCGTTCGAAACTTCATTATTCATACTCTCAGAAATTAGGATATTTACACCATAGTCTTTACCAGCAGCTTCCAAACGTGCCGCCAAATTCACTGTATCCCCCATCATCGTATACGAAGCAAGTGCGTCAGTTCCCATAAAGCCTACCTTCGCAAGCCCCACGTTTAAGCCAATTCGCACATCCATTTCCTGTGCTTCCTTGGAATAGAGGTTATTTTTAACCCAGTATTCTCTCAGATCATTTAACTTAGCGATCATCTCGATAGAAGCAATCCCTGCCGCAAACGGGTGATTTGGAACATCCACGGGAGCGTTAAATATACCGACTATCGCATCCCCAATGTATTTATCCAACACACCGTTGTATTTTTTTAAAATCAAAGTCATGGCAGAAAGGTATTCATTGAGTAAAGATGCGAGATCAACAGAGTTTAGCTGCTCACTGATAGTAGAAAAACCAGCAACGTCGGAGAAAAACGCTGTTATCTGCTTTTCAGAACCACGTTTCAAGGCTTCCATATCTTTCATCGCCTCTCCCACCACAACTGGATCAATCATATTTCCGAGAATACTTTTTACTTTTTCTCTTTCTTCAAGTCCTTCGCCCATGGTAACGAAGTATTCAGTTAAAAGTCCTACTTCGTCTTTTGTACTTGGTTTAATAGATACTCTAAAATTTCCCTTAGCAATTTCGACAGTAGCGGATAATAGAAGTAAGATTGGATTAGAAATCGTTTTTGCTAATATGAATACCACAATCAAAGCAAGACTCATTCCAATCATCATGATATAAAAATTTCTTCTTTGAATATTATAGACTGTCTCCATCGCTTTTTCTTCTTCGACAATGGAAATTACACCGCTATTCGCAAATCCTATTTTCTGATAAGCACCAATGTATTTTTTCTGATCAGATCCAACGTAAGTTTTTTTACCGTTAGCAACGTTACTCTTTAGCATTTGGTCAACGATTAGAATTTCACTATAATTGGAAGAAGTGAATAAAACTTTGGGATCATCGTGGGCAATCACAAGCCCATCTCCATTAACGAGGAAAACTTCCGTTATCCCTGACTTTTTAAAAGCAGATTGAATTTTTTCTAATTTTATAATTGAGATGATGATGTCTTTATTATCCGCATCGGTCTGGGGAAAACTAAGAGCGAATACTGGCTCTTTTGCCCCAGGACTAGCATTGTAAAGAATTGGTTCCCCTTCTAGCGAACGAGAAAACACACTCTTGTTCAAACTGATAATATCTTCTAAATCTTCTTTTTTGAGTTGGTATTCATTTAGATAATCGTTATTAATAATGAGTTTGGATGGAACTAATTTGCCATTTACCTCACGATACAAACCTAGAAGTAAGAAGTCAGGATCATTTTTAAAGAATAATTTCACATACTTTTCAGAATTAGATTCGGATTGAAGAATCACAATCATCTGGGTTGCCTTATCCAGAATAGCCGCAATATCGGTTTTAACCTTAGATCCGGTAACACGAACGTTTTGTAAATTCATGTCATCTACTAACTCTTCAGTCTTTTCCCGAAAGAACTGGGTCGCGAGGACAATGATAACCGTAATTGTAAAAACGAACAAAAGAGAAATAATTCCCATTAGTTTTAACTGAATGGTAATTCCTTTTGGTTTATCAATTACACGCTGTAATTCTGTGTCGCTAATAGTAGTCTCCTTGGCTTTTTGAAACAAAATTTTCTCTCCTATGAAAGGAAGTCGTACAATATTCAGAATAGATAATATTTTCAACAAAAAAAATCTGCCCCAACTTAAATCTTAGGGAAGTAAAGACTCCCGATAATTCATAGATATAAGAGTTTTCATGATTCAAAGTAAGAAATAAATAGTATTTTCTAAAAATCCTATTTAAAAAAAAATGGACATAAAATCATAGGAGAATAAAAAATTTGAAGATGAAGACTAAATGGATATCGATCGTTTGCTTTTTGATGATAGTTTTAAGTTATTCGCTCTTTGCACAGGAGGAATCTACCCCTAGCGCGGGGCAGACTCAGTCAGGCTTAGTATTGAAAGGCGGACTTTGGGGGCTTGCTGGAAAGGCAAAAACCGAATTAGAAGATAAATATTTCCTAGATGACCTTATTTCAGGAACTGGCTTCGGACAATTTAACACTGCTTGGTCAAGTCCAAGTCAACTCTATCTATTAAATCCTATTGGGATTGATTATTACAAAAGTGGAATTGGATCTGGCTCCTTACTTCTAGGAGCAGAAATGCGAGGATTTCCCGGATTAGGGATTACGGGGTATACTCCTCAGTACGATTTTGTCAGTCTAAATCGTAGCACAATTGGGATTCATACTGCGGATTTGAAATTCAAAAATCTGGATTTAAACCTAGGATACCAAATGGCGTTCGGGCAATTCTTAGTAACCCCAAAATTCCAATTGCGTAACTTTACGACTGACTTAAAAGAATCAGCAGTTTATGTATCAAGCGGCGGAGCCGGAATTAGAGACTCTTCTCATTCCTATAATACATGGTCGGGGTTTATCGGAGTTAACCTCTTATACCAAATAAAAGAAGCCTCTGCAGTTTACTTTGAATTTGCAATGGATTCTCCAATCCTAGGACAACTTTACAGCAGTGGAGACTTTAACAAAACCTCCTTTTTTGGTTCTGGAAATTCCGCCTCCGGCTCTACATCCCTCATCAAAAAAAGTTACCAGGAAATCCGAGGCACTGTAATCGACCTAGGTTACCAACATAGCTTTGGTGCATTGGGGCTACGCGTAGGTTACCGCTCAGAAGAACTCAGAACACTCTACTCTCCCTACACCGATGTTCCTATTAGTTTTAATTCTAATGGCGGCTTTGGTATCGGAATCGAAGAAACAATTCTAAATTCCATTTTTTACGGAAACTCAACCACCACAACTCTACAAAGTTTATACGTAATCGCTACTTATAAAATGTAAACATTTTTCGTAACGTCAAATTTGAACGTATATCGTAACGTCGAACATTGAAAATGAAGGCGAACAAACGTTTGTTCGCCTTCATTTTCGACGTTCGCCTTCATTTTGGATAAATTAGAACAACCTCTACACAATCAGGGGATTACTTTTACTTACGGATACACCTAGAATAGGTTCAAAGATAAGTTCATATCTAAGTAGATTGATAGGTTAAAAATTTTCCTACAAAACTTTGAACCTATCTTTGCACCTACTTGTACACCTATTGTAGAACCTATATTAGGTGTATCGCAAGTATATCGAGAACAAAAGGTAAAGACTTCGTTTCCTCTCGTTTTTTTATTCCATTACTAGAACTAGAAAAATCATTGCATTTGGATCTTATCTAAATATAATCGCCTTCCAAACTTATGGATTGCTTTTTTTACAATCATTTCGTTCATGAGAATTTTATATTTGGAATAACTTGTATGCCTAATCCCAATTCTTTCATTTTTCAAATCAGGAAAATTTTATTTTTCTTAGTGCTAACGCTCATTAGCTGCGAAACCTTTGAAGAAAAACCCAATACGAATACTACTAAAATTGACAAATTACTCATTCGTGGATTTACGCAATTTCCTGTTTATACCGGAAGAGATTTTTTAGGATATGTAAATGCAGAAGGACAAGATAAAACGTTCGATAAAAAACTATGGCGTGGGAAAGTAAAAAAAGATCCCATTCAACAAAGTATCATTATCAATTATACTCTGGAAGATTTAAAAGAACTGAAAGGTGGTTTTTCCGAAATTCTTTCCGCAGAGGTAGGTTATGAAACCATTCAGTCTATGGATTTGATTTTAGAAAATCCAGTTCAATATATCTTGGAAGATATTTCCATGGAGCCCAATTTTAAAAATCAAAAAGAATTATTCAACAGACAGTACATTGGTGCAGTCTTAAAAGTAGATAAAATCAATATCGAATTTAAAAATAAAAATGGTCTTACCCTAAAAACAGAAGCTGATTTAAAGGTAAACAATATCAAATTAGGAGCAAACTTTAAACACGGCTCATCTGAAAATTCTGTTTTTTTTGCCGAAAATGCTTACGTCGGTTACAAACTATTTGCCGCTCCAGCAAATCCAGAATCCCTCATAACCGAAGAAGATAAACGACTAAAAGTAGTCATATTTCCTTTTGAAGTGGAAGAAGAACACAAAACAAGAGATGAAAAATTAAAATCAGCTCTGGCAGATGCAACCGCAAGATCTCTTAACACACTCGAAAATATTTTCGTTCTAGATAGAAATAGTTATCAAAAAATTTTAGAAGAACAACAACTCGCAAAATCAGAACACTACGACGAAAAAAAAGCCGCCCAGATAGGGAAAATCATGACTGCCAATACAATTCTGATTGGGAAATTCTCGAGAGAAGGGTTAAATGCTCGAATCACTTGTACTATGATTGATGTGGAGACTAACGCACTTTTAGCGAATGGTTCGATCAAACTAGATATTAATATTAAAGGTAAAAACTCCCCTATGATTGCAGATGAATGGGAAAATAAAATTTTAGAATCCTTTGGTGTAAAATCCACTCCGAAAGAAACAAATGCAACTTCTATTTTGGGAACCAATATTGGAGATGCCTACGACTTTTATTGGAAGGGAAAAGAAAAATTCATTCTAATGGACGAGGAAAGCCTAGAAGAAGCAATTCCACTTTTAAAAAAAGCAGTCGAACTAGATCCAAATTACACCGACGCATACGCAACGTTAGCCGAAACATACCAGAGATTGTATGAATTTAAAAATTTTACGGGAGATAGAATTGGTGCTGAGAAAATGAAAATTTTTGGATTCGAGGCTGCCACAAAAGCGTTAGAAATTTCTCCTGAATCTTCGACAGCTCATAGAGTCATTTCTTTTTACTATTTTTATCTAGATCCCGATTTCGAAAAAAGTAAATTTCACGCCCAAAAGTCAGTAGAGCTAGATCCCAAAGATGCAGAAGCTGCCATGCGATTATTTGTAATTAAAGCTAGAGAAAATAAAAAACTACTCTCACCGGATAACAAGGATTTACTCTCCATCTACACCCTAAACCCAAATATTATTTCTACCAACTTTTATATGGCTTTGTCTTATAAATTAGCAGGAAATTATCCAAAAGCAATCGAACTCTACCAAAAAATATTAGAAATCTCTCCTAAAAGTATTTCCGTATATGCTGATATTAGCAGTGCCTATACAGAACAAGAAAAATGGGAAGAAGCTCTCACCTGGCTCGATAAAGCAGATGAAGTACAACCCAATAATTTCCAAGTCCAAATTCATTATGCAAATTATTTTATCCGAAAGAAAGAATACAAAAAAGCTTATGAATATTTAAACTTAGCCAAAAAACTTCAACCCAAAAGTACGATTCCATTCGAGGCTATTGCCAATATATCGCTACGATTGAAAAACTACGATGATGCAATTTTAAACTTTCAAAAATGTATTGAACTTGAACCTAAAAAAGCAAGTTTTGTAAATCAACTAGGAAATACATACAAACAAAAAGGAGACTCACAAGCAGCAATCAACCAATACCTAAAAGCTGCCAAACTAGAACCAAGATTTGTTATGAGTTACGACAACCTTGCTAATATACATTTTAGTTTAAAAAAGTTCGACCAGGCTATTAAATACTTTGAGAAATGCATTGAGTTAGAACCGT